>JAAYTS010000155.1 GCA_012517995.1 Clostridium sp. | reverse complement strand
TTTATTTCTAGTTTTAGGTTTCCCATCATAGCCTTCATAATATTTCTTTACTGTTCTTCTATCAAAGCCATATTGTCTTGCTAAATCAGAAAAATTAGGTTTTAAATTCATAACTTTTATGATTCCTAGTTGTGCTCTTAAGCTACATTCCATTGCTATCCCTCCCTAAGATTAGGATAGCAATGGTGTACACTTTTGTACATTCTTATTTTCCATTAATCGTACATTTTCATTTTATCATTTACAAGATCAGCTAAGTCTTTTCCTTCTTCAATAAAATTTTTTATCTTTTTTTCAATTCTTTTTGCTCTAAATTCATTAAAATGTTGTATACCATTATACATAGAAGATGCCATCCTTTCTTTTGGGTTTTTTTGTATATTAATATCTTAACAGGATGTCATCTTCTTTTCAATTTTATATGGTATTTTATGTCTCATTCCCTACAATAACTTTACGCTAACTTTTTCATGGAATAATATTTAATTTTATTCCACCATATTATCTCTGAATAATTTAAAGTACCTTATCTATACCTGCTTCCCTTTGCATTTCATTGAGTTTTTCCGGAGAAATAAATTTTAGTAATAATAATCTGCCATGAACCTTAAAAAAAATAACTTTTAGGCAATAAAAAAGGGCAAGAACCTTCTCTTTTATAACATACAGAAGATTCTTGCACCGCTATTGATATCACAAAAAGATAATATATTTATAGTTTTAGTCATACAAACTTAAACCGACTCAAACAACACTCCTAGATTTTTTTTGCCATAAACATGAGTCCTTCTTGTTTTAGCACCAAACCCTTCACCGTTCCGTCATTGGCTACAACAAATTCTATCTCAGCCTGGATATCTTTATAGAAAAATTCTGTTTCGGACATAGGTAGTATTTCTAATTTAACCTGCCCTGTAAGACGCGCATATAGCTTTTCATCTTCTACTGATACTGTAATTATTCCGATATTTTCTATCTCGTATTCGCCCACATACTTCTTATATATTTCTTTATTTATATCTGCAATCTCCCGCTGTGGAGCATCCCCTACACGGGTGGTCTCAAGAATCGTATTTCCCTGTTCAAAAACAAGACCTATTATTTTGCCATTATCATCTGTTTTAAATGTAATTTTTGCATCTATTACTTTGTAGAAAAATTCTGTTTGGGACTTAGGGTATATTTCTGCTTTTACCTGTCCAGGAAGCTGGGCATACAGCTGACCTTCACTTTCTAGAATAACAATGTTATAGCCTTCTATATGCTCATAAATGCCTGTATATTTTTTTAATATTTCAGCATCCAGCTCTATTTCAACTAAATCCTCCGGTAATTCATAGCTATTTCCCAGTATAATGTCTACAAGAGTCTTATCAATGGTGTCCAAGAAATAATTTCCAGCATTTGTTGTTATTATGATGGTAATATCTTTATCTACATATTTTGATAACTGGGCTGAATAGGACAATGTATTTCCTCCATGGGACACAATTTTCCCAAGTTCCGGATTGTTTTCAATAAACCAGCCAAATCCATACCCATCAAAAGTATACACTTCACTTTCTGGCATTTTTTCTTGGATGTCAAAAATCATATCCAAGGTTTCCTTTTTCACAAGCTTTTCTGTTTGAAGAGCTCTATCCCATTTATACATGTCATTTACAGTTGATAATATATTTCCTGCACCATATGCAATTTTTAATAAAATTTCATCTGCCTCTACAGGTGTCAGCTCTGTAATCCCTACATATCCAACTGCGTAATCCTCTTCCATTTTATCATAATAAGTCCCTGTATCATTCATTTCCAATGGTTTAAATATATTTTCTTTTAAATACTCATCAAAACTCAACTCACTTACCTTTTCAACAACACACCCAAGGAGCACATACCCTGAATTGTTGTATACCCACTGTGTGCCAGGCTCAAATATTAATGGTTCATCTTTAAATAAGCCTAAAACAAAGTCAATTGAAGTATCTTCTGGTACTTCTTCCATTTCCAAAAGTAAATCAGTATAATTAATTAATCCTGAAGTATGTGTCAAAAGATGCTTAATGGTAATATTATCACCTTCAACAACACCTGGTATGTATTTTGAAATAGCATCATCTAAATCTAAAAGTCCTTTTTCATAAAGCTGCATTATTGCCATAGCTGTAAATTGCTTTGTTATGGAGCCTATTGCAAACAAGGTATCAGGGGTATTTTTTATCTTTTCTTCATAATTTGCATATCCATACCCCTTATTAAAGAGTATTTCATCTTCTTGCCCAATTAAAACAGAGCCTCTAAAACCTTTCTTTTGTTCCATAGCAGTTAAGTACCTGTCAAAATGCTCTTCCATGGTAAGTTCAGTCAGCTTATCAGGTGTTGTTATTATAACTGTTTTTGTTTCACCGTCCCAATCAACATCCATTTGTAGTGTTTCACTTATAAATCTTAATGGAACATAAGTTCTGTCTTCAAAGATTTGTGGATATGTATCAAAAACTTTTTCGTCACCATTAACCACTGCTGTGTTCTCTCCAATTTTTAATAAAATGTCAATATCGTCTTTTTTAATTGATACTGTTTTGTCTTCATTGTTCCATAAAACTTCAGCACCTAGATTCTCAGCAATAAACCTGATTGGACATAATGTTCTGGAATGCTGGTCTATAAAAGGCTTTGCATCAGGAAATTCTACCACTTCACCATCAATTTTAACCACTATATTCTGTTCTTGTGCTGTTGCCTGAAATGTTACAAATGACATAAGTAGCATGATTGTAAGTATAATACATGTTGCTTTTTTAAACATATTCTCTCTCCTTTTCTTAAGTAAGCTTTTTTCTATAATTTTAAATTAGTAAAGGATAAAAAACAAGCTTTTTAAATTGTTAAAAGTTGTTATCCTGTTCCGATACTGGCAATTCTCCAGCCGCTTTTTTCAGATTCTTTCTTTAACACAATTAATCTTGGCCAAACTCCATCATCTAATGTTTTTAATATTATTTTTCATCTCCACCTTGTTTGCTTTTTTCATCCAGCAGCCGTCTTAATTCTTCAATCTCTTTCGGTGTTAACTTTTCGTGTTTTATAAAGTTCT
>JAAYTS010000154.1 GCA_012517995.1 Clostridium sp. | reverse complement strand
ATATAGAAAGAAATATAAAAATGATAATTTATAGAAGTTTTATGGACAGGATTATGGAGAGGAGAAAAGATTAAAGTGAAAAAGAATAAATTGTTGATTATTATTTTATTAATTTCGTCATTTTTAATGATTAGTGGATGTAAAAAATCCGAAAGTGTTGATAATACTAAAAACTTAACCATTTCACCGTCAATGACTCAGGGTATTACAGAAACTCCTACTATTACCCATACTATAGAAGAATCTACAACAATAGAACCAACCTTCAATTTAGAGCAACACTCTATGGAAGCTTATGAGAAATTTATGAGAAATGAAATGAAGGTATCTTTTGACCGTTTTATGCCAAAAGATGATATGGGTGAAGCTTTATACAAAAAGGAAAGTGAATATACATTTTCGGAAGTACTAGACATAGTTACAGCAAATTATTTTGAAAACTTTACAAATAAGAAAATTAAATATATAGATTATAGCTATATCGATTGTGGTAAGGATGGAGTAAACGAATTGGCTCTTCGCTTTAATGGCATGGACATTTATGAAGAGTATGATGATAGTACTCTTGTTTATATCATAAAATATATCGATGAAAAACTATCTCTTTGTTATTATTACGAGACTTGGGCTAGGAGCGATTCCACAATGAATGAATATGGATATTATCAATCTGGTGGGAGCAATGGAGCTAGCAATTATAGTAACGATTATGGTCTAATTGACAAAGATGGTAACTGGCAGTTTATTGTATCTATTGAAAGTGAGCTTGATATTAATCAGCTTGCTTGGTCAGACAAGCTAGGGCAGATTCCTATAGTGGCGGAGATGAAGGGAATAGGAGATGAAATTGAGTTATATACCATATGTTTTAATAATAATGAAAAAGCGACTAATTCAGTTGAAGTTGGCAATAAAGAGTGTTACTATACATTTTATGTTTATGACAATAATATGAATCCCATCAAGGATGAGAACCTTTATACGAACAGTATATATAAAGAAATCTTTGATGAGGCAAAGGTACCATTTATTACGCCAGATAAGATGTTGGCTTTGATTTCGGAAAAAGAGGAAAAGGTGGGAGCAACAGCAGAGATCAAAAAAGGGGAAGAAATAACATGGAAAACACTTGACGAAAACATGTTTTCAGAGTACGTGGGAAGATAGCCTATAGAATGGAAAAGAATAATCTATTTGTAATGTTGAACAAACAATTTCCGATGTGGTGGTGATACTGATACTACAGCAGCTATTTTAGGTAGTATTTTAGGAGGAAGTGTAACGGTAGAAGGAATTCCTGAAGACTTGCAAAAGAACATTTATTTATTTCCATATTCTGTAAAGTGTTTTATATTATCAGGAGAATGCTTCCTCCATATTGATCAAAGAGGTAAATAATTTAGCATTTTTCATGTACTAAAAAACTCTAATCTCTAATTTCAATACCTACCATTTTCATAAGATACTTTGCATTTGTAGTAGTACACTGTCCATTTTTCAATTTGTAGTCAAATTCTATCATATTATTTTTATACCTTTCAGAAAAGTGAAAATTTTTAATTTTTCCTTTACTATCCTTTTCAAGAGCACATAGTTCAAAATCATGGGTAGAAATAAGACCAGCAATCCACTCTCTTGAAAGGTTTAACAATACATTTTTTGCTCCTGCAATTCTATCCATAGAATTTGTTCCACTAAACATTTCATCAATTAAAAAAATCATAGGCTTTTTTTCCTTAGATGCTTCAATTATCATTTTTACTCTTAATAACTCTGCATAAAAGGTTGAAATACCCTTGCTTAAATCATCTGAAACTCTCATGCATGTATATATATCCATTATAGACGTGTCAAACTTTTTCGCACAGACCGCACCTCCAGCATAAGCAATAACCAGATTAATACCTATGGTTCTTAAAAAAGTTGTTTTACCAGACATGTTAGAACCAGTTATAATACATATGGATTGGTCTATATTTATACTATTATTCACCCTTTGCTTATGATTTATCAAAGGGTGTCCCATATTATGAGCATCTATAAATACTTTTTTATCATTAAAAGAAGGCATAATCCAATGAGGATTAGTTTGGGATATAACAGCAATACTGCCTAATGCCTCAAACATTCCTATAGTTTCAAGCCATTGCCTTATTGACTTACCAGAACTGGCTCTCCAGTTTTCTAAAGCAAAAACGCAATGGAAATGCCAAAACAAAAATAGATTTGATATAATGGCTAATATATCATTATTCATAGCGTCATATGCCTCAACAATTTTCTCTAAATCTTTTATCTGTGTTGAAGCCCATTTATTATTATAAGAAAGGTGGGACTGCAATTCTAAAAGATAGGGATCTTCAAATTTCTCATCTTCAATTATCTTTAATATCTTTTGATAACTTTTAATTCTTCCCTTATAGCTGCTAAGAGACCTTAAAACCACCATCACCTTCCATAATCTAACTAAATTTATCAAAGCTTGAATAATAATAAGCACAAAAGGTATCCATAGGGATAGTGTTTTCCCAATAAAACAAATAACCATTGATAATATAGTTAAAAATGGCAAGACATAAAAAATATATTCAATCCAACTTTTTGAAAACAACTTACTATTATTCTCTGAATATTCCAAAAGACTTGAAGGATCGTGGCTGATCCCGTCAACCCCCATTCCCTCGCACTCAATTTTTTGACAAAAATCAATCTTTTTTGCAAGCTCACTAACAGCATTTTGTCTTTTTAAAATATCCTTCTTATTTTTGTTAGGACATTCTAAAAGTTTTTTAAGAATTTGCCTTCCCAAAAAAGTATTGGTTGTATTTATCCAAGAAAAAAGAGAGGCATGTCCGAAAATATCAAGATCTTTTGCATAGATATGATCAGGATCTAAATATTGATGTCCATTATTTTCGAATTTTACCCATTCTCCATTTATTCTCTCAATATATTGTTGGTTGATTTTCACCATATTGCTGGCTATTTTTTCCTTATCAATTACCTTTTCATGCATTACCACCAAAAAAATAAAAAGTATAATCCAAACTAATGCTATGCTAAAACCTTGTGCCGTTCCCACTTCATAAAATGTTAAACTAGTAGTAATTATACCTAGCAAAAAGGTAATAAGTCTTACGGTGCTATATCTTTCTTTTTTAATAATCAAACTTTTTAAATCTTCATTGTATTTTTTAAGTTTTTGTTGAAATATTTCCATTGTGTCCATAAATTCCTCCAGATAGACTGAATATAACCTTGAATTAATATTTTTAAGTTTATCATATGAGTATAAATGTGGCAATTCCAATATTATAATTTACTAAGATAACTAGAAATATGGTGTGGTAAAACATGGCGATGGATCCCAAAGAAATTAAATCAAAAGGTTGGCAAATTAAATTTAAAAAAATAGAGGTAAATTTAAGCAAATTAGTGATATAATTATTTTAACTTATAAAAATATACAAGGGGGCAAGAGTAATGAGCGATTTTATGAAAGATGCAATAAATCCTGGAAGAGATCCTATTGAAAGACAGATGATAATATCAGAGGCTATATGGGAGCTTTTAAAAGAGAAAGTCGGTCTTACAGATGAAGATTTAGTTAAAAAGGTAAGAGAGATAGACCTAAGAGATGGAGTGTTAGATGGAAGAGTAAAGCCAGAACCCCCTATAGCATGTCCTAAATGTGGCAAGAAGATGAAAAAGGGGTCCTCAACATGTATTTATTGTGGGAGCAATATTCCAGCTAATGTTTTTTCACGATAAAAAAGCAGGCTATGAAAGTCTGCTTTTTTAGTGGAAACAATCCAATACTTGTAAATTTGACAAGAGGAAAATTTATGTGTATAATATTTTCATGTCAACAAGTTAGGGCTATGTATGTTCTGACGTGTTGTCTATTTTTATACCCGAATGGTTGGCAAACCAACTAAATAAAGGGTGTAATTATGGTGATTGTTACTTAATTCTTTAATTTATCAAGGGATAAAGAGAAGTTTTGAAGGGAAAGGAGGTACTTAGGATTAAAAACAAAAGGACAAAAGTCATTGTGGGATGGCTATGTATTATATTGGTCTTGTTTGTTGGAGTTTTACTTACAAACAACCAGGCTGAAAAGCATGAAACAGTTACAGAAATGATGCGGGATGCCGTAATGCATGATGTAAATAAAATAAGTCTTTTTGGAATAATGGATGTTAATCCAGGACTTATTTCAGCAGCTATTGTTACAACAATTATGCTGACTTTTGCATTAATTATACGGCTGTTTGCAATTCCTAAATTCAAACGTATCCCCGGCAAATTCCAATTGATATTAGAGGAAATGGTGGGGTTGTTTGATAAATTTGCCAAAAAGAACAGTCCGCATCGCAATGGGTTTTTGGGGGCCTATATCTTTGGTGCAGGTATGTATATATTTTTTGGAACCCTGTTTGAACTACTTGGCTTTCAAGCTATTACCACAACGGGGCACTCCATCACCCTTCCAGCACCTCTTTCGGATATAAATGGGGCAATTGCTTTAGGCTGCCTGTCGTATACTGTGATTTTGTCTGGAGGTATATTGACAAATGGCTTAAGAGGACTGGGAACTGCATTAAAAGATTTTTCAATGCCTCTATCTATGAGCTTTCGCCTGTTTGGGTCAATGCTCAGTGGAGTACTGGTAACCGAGCTGGTTTATTACTCCCTGTACCTTAGCTTTGGTATACCAATTATAATAGGTGTATTATTTACCTTAGTACATGCTTTAGTTCAGACATATGTTTTGATTATGCTTACAGCATCTTCTTACGGTGAAGTATCTAAACCACGAAAAAATGAAATATACAGGCAAACGCCTGCTGTTAGGAGGTCATGACAATTAAAAATTCAGTTTTTCTAAAAAAAGTTTTATTTTGTATTTTGGTGTTATTTGTTGTTTCTGCTTATACTTTCGCATATGCCGCTCCCGCTGAAGTGCAAGGTGTGGCAGAGGAAGCAGTGACTGGCGGTTCAATGGATTCTACAAATGCTAAAGCAATTTCTGCTGCTGTCACCATCAGTCTTGGTGCTGTAGCGGCTGCAATCGCTATGGGAATTGCAATTGCAAAATCATCAGAAAGTATTGCCCGTCAGCCTGAGGCAAAAGACAGTATTAGAACTAGTTTACTTTTAGGACTTATATTTATAGAAACAGTTGTTATTTATGCCTTAGTTATTGCCATCATGATTATATTTGTATTGTAGGAGGTGGCACAAAATGAATATTCCTTTAAATATCGATTGGCAACAGATACTTTTACACTTACTAAACTTTTCAATTTTAACTTTTGGATTGTATTTGTTGCTGTACAACCCTATTAAGAAATTTATGGATGAACGAGCGGGGTATTATAACAAACTGGACAACGAAGCAATAGATAAATTAAAGCAAGCCGAAAATTTGAAGATATCCTATGAGGAGCGTTTGGGGGATATTGAAAAAGAGATTGAAGGAAGAAAAGCATGTGCTGTTAAGGAAGCAGAGGTAGCAGCTGATAAACTTTTGCAAAATGCTAAAGAACAAGCTGCAAAGCTACTTTTAGATGCTAAGGAAGCCGCGCAGCAAGAACGTATAAAAATTTTAGAGGATGCACAGCAGGAGATAACTCATATGGCGATTTTTGCTACAGAAAAGTTACTTGCACAGTCAGCATCGGAGGCACTTGACCAATTTTTAGATGTTGTAAAAAAGGAGTGAAATTGAGATAGATAACAAAGTCATAAGGGTCGAGGCAATTTTGTATAGTGCTGAGACTCCAAGTTATACACAAAGACAACAGCTGATTAGCTTTTTAGAGAAAAAATATAATAGCGATGTAATACTGACGTGGAAAGAGGATAGGGAGTTATCCAATGGTTTTCGCATAGAAGTTGGAAGGGTAGATGGTGACGATCATACTAGTAATTGGAAACTAGACTCTGTGTACGACTGGAGTTTAAAGGGAAGATTAAAGCAGCTAAAAGAGGAAATACGCCAACTTACAACTGAAAGCGGCAACATAATTCCTTTAATGAAAGAAACAATAAAAAATTGGACCCCAAAAGCATTAGAGCAGGAAATAGGAACGGTATTGTCGGTGGGTGATGGGATCGCTACTATAAGCGGTCTTAGCAATGTCACTTATCGTGAGATTGTGATTTTTTCCTCTGGTGTGCGAGGAATGGTTGTGGAACTAAAACGTGATGCAATTGACTGTATCCTATTTGATGAAGACCAAAGTGTTGTTGAAGGCAGTATGGTGAGAAGAACTGGAAGGTCTGCAGGAATGCCAGTGGGGGATGAATTTAAAGGGCGTGTAATTGATGCACTGGGTAACCCTATCGATGGGAAGGGACCAATAAAAGCAGATGGCTATCTTCCAATTGAGTCCCCAGCTCCTGGTATTATAGATCGTCAGCCTGTTAGTGAGCCCTTAGAAACGGGGATTTTGGCAATTGACTCTTTGTTTCCTATTGGCCATGGACAGCGTGAACTTATTATAGGTGACCGTCAGACGGGAAAGACCACAATTGCGCTGGATACTATACTTAATCAAAAGGGTAAAAATGTAATTTGCATTTATGTGGCAATTGGTCAAAAGGCAAGCACTGTTGCACGGACGGTGGACATTCTTCGCCAACATGGTGCAATGGAATATTCAATTGTGGTTAATGCATCAGCAAGCGTTCCAGCACCCCTTCAGTATATTGCTCCCTATGCGGGTTGTACCTTGGGTGAATACTTTATGTATAAAGGGCAGCGTGTACTTATTGTTTATGATGATTTAACCAAACATGCTACTTCATACCGTTCTTTAAGTCTTTTGCTGGAGCGTTCTCCAGGGCGTGAAGCTTATCCAGGTGATGTTTTTTATCTTCATTCCCACTTATTAGAGCGTTCAGCACAACTTTCGGACCAAAAGGGAGGGGGTAGCATGACTGCACTTCCTATAGTGGAAACGCAGGCAGGTGATGTTTCAGCATATATACCAACGAATATTATTTCTATTACAGACGGACAAATATTTTTGGAAAGCGATTTGTTTTTTTCCGGTCAGCGTCCGGCTGTGAACATTGGTCTGTCTGTTTCCCGTGTAGGGGGAGATGCACAGACAGAAGCAATGAAATTGGCTGTAGGAACTCTCCGCTTAGAATTAGCTCAGTATCAGGAGATGGAGGTATTTATGCAGTTTGCCAGTGATTTGGATGATATCACAAGACGGCAATTGGACTACGGGCATAGTCTTATGCAAGTGCTGCGACAAGGAAAACACCAGCCAATGAAACAGTATGAGCAAATTATTATCTTAGTGGCAGCACTAAACCGTGTAATGCAAGGTATTTCTCCTGAAAAAATCGGAGAGTTTAAGCATGGGTTCCTCAGTTATATTGAAAAACAGGCACCGCATATAATCAGGAAAATTGAAACTGGAGAATTTGGCGAGGAAATTAAAGAAGAAATTGTGAGATTTGCACGGGAATATTTAAATGAGGTTTATAGCGGTGGTGATGAATAAATGAATAATGCTAAAGAAATTAAAAACCGGATTAGAAGTATTCATGACACAAGGAAAATTACAAATGCCATGTACATGATTGCTTCAGCTAAGATGAAAAGAGCAAAAAAAGAATTAGACTCCACAATGCCTTATTTTGAAGCATTGCGCAGTGAGGTAAAACCTATATTTCAAGCACTGGAGAATGTGGAAAGCAGATATTTCCAATCTGCAGACGAGAAGGAAGCTTTTGACGGAACTTATGGCGTTTTAGTAATTACTGCAGATAGAGGACTAGTAGGGTCATACAATAAAAGTGTAATTAAAGAAACTCAAAAGCTTATATCTGAGCATTCAAATACTAAACTTTTTGTTGTTGGGGAATATGGAAGGCGATTTTTTTTACGCCAGCAAGGGCCTGTTGTCAAAGACTTTTTATATACGGCACAAAATCCAACAATGGAAAGGGCAAGAGCTATTAGTGCTACGCTTTTGGACTTATTTGAAAAAGGGGAACTGGATAAAATTTTTGTAGTTTATACTAAACTGGAAAACAGTCTGACTACAAAAGTGAAGTCCACCCGCCTTTTGCCCGTTTGCCCAAGGCAGCCTCTATCTTTTACAAATAATAAAGTTGAAGCAGAAGAGTCTGCACCTTTTGAGTTTTATCCTTCGATTAGGGATATTTTGAGAAATATGGCAAAAAGCTTATTATCTGGTTTTATTTACAGTGTCCTGATTAGTAGTTTTTGTAGCGAACAAAGTGCTCGCATGACAGCTATGAACTCAGCAAATAAAAATGCAGAAAAGATTTTAGAGTCTCTTACTCTTCAATATAATCAGATGCGCCAGGCAGCCATTACACAAGAAGTAACGGAGGTAATAGCTGGTGCAAAAGCGCAGAAAAGAAAACGTGAAAAGGAGGTGTTGTAGCCGTGAACTCAGGAAAAATTATACAAGTATCTGGTTCTGTTATAGATGTAGAATTTGAGAACGGGCATTTACCTAAAATAAGAGAGGCTCTTACTGTAACTGTAAACGGTAAAGAACGTGTTATGGAAGTGGCACAACATGTGGGAAGAAATACAGTTCGTTGTATTATGCTTGGCGAAAGTGAAAATCTTGCGCGCAATATGAAGGTAAAGGCAACCAAAAGTGGTGTTCGTGTCCCAGTGGGAGAATGTACCTTAGGTCGGATGTTTAATGTGTTAGGAGAGGAAATTGACGGTGGCCCTCCTATTTTAGATACCGAAACAAGATGGGAAATCCATAGAAAAGCTCCTTCATTTAAAAGGCTGCATCCCTCGTCTGAAATTTTAGAAACGGGAATTAAAGTTATAGATCTTCTGGGACCTTACCCAAAAGGCGGGAAAATTGGTTTGTTTGGTGGAGCTGGTGTTGGTAAGACAGTTTTAATACAAGAACTTATTCACAACGTTGCTATGAAGCATGGGGGATATTCTATTTTTGTTGGCATTGGAGAACGGAGTCGTGAAGGAAATGAGCTTTGGACAGAAATGCAGGAAAGTGGGGTTGCAAAAAAAACTGCACTGGTATTTGGACAAATGAATGAATCTCCAGGTGTTAGAATGCGGGTAGGTCTTTCTGGGCTAACCATGGCAGAATATTTTAGAGATTGTGAGAAAAAGGACGTACTATTGTTTATTGACAATATTTACCGCTTTGTACAGGCAGGAAGCGAAGTTTCTACCTTGCTGGGGCATATGCCTTCCGCAGTAGGATATCAGCCTACCTTGGCGGAGGAGATGGGACAGCTGCAAGAAAGGATTACTTCCACAGAAAGTGGATCTATTACTTCAGTTCAGGCAGTCTATATACCTGCTGATGATTTGACGGATCCAGCAACGGCTGCAACCTTTACGCATCTTGATGCCACCACGGTATTAAGCCGAAAAGTTGCAGAGCAGGGTATTTATCCTGCTGTTGATCCTCTTGAATCAACCTCTCGTATTTTAGAACCAGATATTGTGGGGGATGAGCATTATAAAACTGCAAGACAGGTTCAGGAAATACTTCAAAAATACAATGAACTACAAGATATAATTGCAATTTTAGGAATGGATGAATTGGGGGATGAGGATAGACAGGTTGTAACCCGTGCTAGAAGAATACAAAGGTTTTTATCACAACCAATTCATGTGGCAGAAAAATTTACGGGAGTTTCTGGAGTCTATGTGCCGCTGCATGAAACAATAAGAAGCTTTAAAGCAATTATAAATGGAGAAATGGATACTTACCCGGAAGCTGCATTTTTCAATGTGGGAACAATTGATGATGTGGTGAAAAAAGCCGAAGAGATAGGATGTGAGAAATAACTATGAATACATTTTACATGAATATCTTAGCTGTAGACAAACTTTTTTATGCAGGTTCATGTGAGTCTTTGATTGTTCCCACTCCAGAGGGCAAATATGGTATTATGGCTAATCATAGTAACATTATTATTGCTGTAATTCCTGGGGCGTTATTTTACCGACCACCTGGAGAAGAAATGAAGGTTGCAGCAGTTTCTCACGGTATTGTAAAAGTAGAGAATAATAAAGTTTTGGTGCTGGTTGACTCGGCAGAGTGTCCTGAGGATATTGATGCCAATCGGGCAAGACGTGCGGCAGAAATAGCAAGAGAGGAAATTTTGCATAGCAAAAGCAAACAAGAATATCGTGTTGCTCAGGGACACTTGGCACGGGCAATGACCAGGCTCCGGGTTAAAGACCATTATGACACTTCAAAAAGCAGAGAAAAGGAATGAAAATCAAAATTTTTATAGGGGGTATGGAAAATCGTAAAAATTTATGACATAAAAATTCATAACAAAACCAAAATTCATGACAAAGTAAAAATAATTTCAAGAAAAGCAGTAGTAATGTTAATAGGTCTATTCCTTTCATCCCTAGGTGTAAGTTTTTCTATAAAAGCAGGACTTGGCGCAACTCCAGTTGGTGTGTGTCCTGCAGTGTTTAGTCCACATTTTAAAATATCTACAGGGACGGGAATGGCAATTTTACTGAGTTTATTCTTTTTAGCTCAAATTGTTATTTTAAAAAAGGAATTTAAACCTTCCTATTTTATGCAGTTAGTTGTCACTATTATATATGCTTTATTTGTTGATTTAACAGCAAATATAGTTGCTATCTTTCCTGACGGGATATTCTGGACACAGATCCTTTATTGTGGTTTGGGAATAGTTACTCTTGGTTTGGGTGTATTTACTATGCTTAAAGCTAATTTCCTTATGCTTCCTCAAGATGCGTTGGTAAAAGTAATATCTATGAGGTATAATAAGGAATATGGAAAGGTTAAAATTGTTTTTGATAGTTTATTGACTGTAATTGCAGTTATTGGCTCATGGATTTTATATCAAAAATTCATTCAAGTGGGAATTGGTACAATTGTTGCCGCTATATTTGTTGGTAAAATAATTAGCGGACTAAAAGAATTTAAGAGATTAAACCATTTCCTCCACCGGGCAATAAAAGAATCCGAAAGAGTATCCGGGCAATTAGTAAAATATGAAAGGATATTAAGTATGGATCTTCCAAAAATGATATCTTTGTTGCATCGAAAAATGAATATGGATCTAAATGAGAGGCTCATGAAAATCGGACTTTCCTATGCACAGTCAAGGTTGCTAAAACTTCTCTATAATAATGGAGGAATGACACAGGCTGACTTATGTAAAGAACTAGGGATGGATAAAAGTACCGTTGCAAAAGCGTTGATTCCTTTGAAAAAAAATGGTTTTGTATCAAAGACGGTAAATCCAGATGATGCCCGTTCCTTTTTGGTTTTTCCTACTCAGAAGGCAATTGAAATGATTCCAAAAACACTGGAGATTATTTCAGGTTGGACTAAAGAGGTGACATCGGGTATAGCAGAGCATGAAAGAGAACTGTTTTACAAAATATTACATAAAATTACTCAGCAGGCTGTTGTAATTTGCAAAAATAACAAATGTAAAAAAAGCTGTGTTTGTCAATAAAGAAATACTAACAAAGTAAAGTCTGTATTTAATGAGCTGATATGTCAATACTTTTTTATGTTATAATAGGGTTGCTTTTTGGGTATAACAAGGGTAAACTCATTAGGTTTGTCTTTGATATAACCAAGGTCAGCCCTGTCTGTTTATTCTGTTCAATTTTTATTTCTTTTAATATTTATTTCCTGCAGTCTATATGTTAAAATAACAGACAAACATAACTTTTTACAGAAGTGATAAAAATATATAGGAGGCACAATATGAATAATAAAATTGAAACAAAATGTATTCATGAAGGTTGGAAACCAAGTCAAGGTGAACCTAGACAATTACCAGTATATCAGAGTACAACTTTTAAATATGATTCCAGTAATGCAATGGGAAAACTATTTGATTTAGAGGAAGAAGGGTATTTTTATACAAGACTGCAAAACCCCACCAATGATGCTGTAGCAGCAAAAATTTGTGCATTAGAAGGCGGAGCGTATGCCATGTTGACTTCATCAGGTCAAGCGGCAAATTTCTTTGCAATTTTCAATATTTGTGAAGCGGGAGATCATTTTATTGCGTCATCTTCTATTTATGGAGGCACATATAATCTTTTTAATGTAACCATGAGAAAAATGGGGATAGAGTGCACTTTTGTCAATCAGAATTTACCTTTAGAAGAGCTTAAAAAATATTTTAAGCCAAATACAAAAGCTGTTTTTGGAGAAACCATTACAAATCCCACCGTTTCAATTTTGGACCTGGAGAAGTTTGCAAAATTAGCCCACCAACATGGGGTACCTTTTATTGTAGATAATACCTTTGCCACACCAATTAATTGTCGCCCTTTTGAATGGGGAGCTGATATTGTTACACACTCAACAACCAAATACATGGATGGTCATGGTGTTAGTGTAGGTGGTTGTATAGTGGATAGTGGAAATTTTGACTGGAATTTGCATAAAGAAAAATTCCCAGGTTTGACAACTCCAGATGATTCTTATCATGGAATTACCTACACTGAGAGGTTTGGAAAAGGTGCTTATATAACTAAAGCGACAGCCCAATTAATGCGTGATTTTGGAGCCACCCAATCGCCACAGAATGCCTTTTACATTAATTTAGGACTTGAAACATTACATCTTCGTATGAAGCGTCATTGTGAAAATGCTCTAGCGGTGGCAGAGTTTTTGAGTAATAATGAAAAAGTTGCATGGGTTCGTTATCCAGATTTACCAGGCAGCAAGGATTTTGATTTAGCAAAAAAATACTTGCCAAATGGTTCTTGTGGTGTATTGGCTTTTGCTGTTAAAGGTGGCAGAGATGAAGCTATACGTTTTATGGATAAGTTGAAGGTAATTTCAATAGCTACTCATGTTGCAGATAGTAAGAGTTGTTTGCTGCATCCAGCTAGTCATACTCACAGACAATTAACTGATGACCAGCTCAGGGAATCTGGTGTTGAACCAGACTTGATACGACTATCAGTTGGTATTGAAAATGTTGAAGATATTATAAATGATTTAAAGGAAGCTTTAGAAAGTTATGACTAAAAACATTTTACTTATTATGTCTTTATTGCTGGTAATTGCTGCTGCAAAGATATATTTTGACAATAATTTTTTGGGAATATCTCAATATACAGTAACATCAAATAAAATTCCACCTTCCTTTGAAGGCTATAAAATACTGCAATTATCAGATTTGCACAGTAAGAGCTTTGGAGATAGCAATAGTAAGCTTATAAAAAAGATTACCAGTGAAAATCCTGATATTATTGTTATAACAGGTGATATGGTTAGTGCAGATGATACTGATTTTGAAGTGTTCACTGATTTAGCCAAAGAAATAAGCCAACAATATAATACCTACTATATTGTTGGCAACCATGAGCAAAGCTTAAGTATGAGTAAACAAAAAAAATTAACAGACAAACTTACTGAAATTGGAGTTAAGGTACTTGATAATGAAAAAGCTACAATTACAAGAGATGGAGAAAGTATTAATTTATATGGGTTATGGTTTAATCTAAGATATTATAAAGATTCAAGTAATGAATATACAAAGGATGTGTTTTTTGGGGAAGAACAAATTCAAACTATTTTAGGTGATTTAGATACCAATTCATACAACATCTTACTAACTCATAATCCACTATATGCTGATACCTATTCTAGTTGGGGAGCAGACTTAACCTTATCTGGACATATTCATGGGGGTATAATAAGAATACCTTTTGTTGGTGGATTGCTTTCTCCTGAAAGAAAGTTTTTTCCTAAATATGACGGGGGCATGTATCAAGTTGGTGATAAACTACTGATTGTAAATAGAGGGTTAGGCAATGGGGGTTTTGGAATTAGGATATTCAATCAGGCAGAGATATCGGTAATTACCCTTAAGAATTCTAATAATTCAGACAAAAACCACCATGATTTAGAGGAAAATGCTATAATTGATAATTTAGAAAGCACTGAAGAATCATCTTTATTACCCCAAGAAGAGATTTTTGAGATAGTAAATGTAGAAGGGGAAACAATTTTAGAGCGTTTTGAGCCTCCACAAGGATTTAAAAGAGTTTCGGTGGAAGATGGATCTTTTGCTGAATATTTAAGAACATTATCCCTAAAACCTCATGGTTCTCCTATATTATTTTATGATGGAAGAGAAAAAACAAGAAATGTACATGAAGCAGTTGTAAATATTGATATTGGTGAAAGAGATCTTTTGCAATGTGCAGATGCAGTTATGTACCTGCGTGGGGAATATCTTTATAAAAGTGGGCTTTATGACAAAATACAGTTTGAATTTGCCAATGGATTTGTTGCAGATTACAAATCTTGGATGGAAGGCAAAAGAATTGTAGTTGAAGGAAATCATGCATATTGGGTACAGCAAACAGAGTATTCAAATGATTTCCAAAGCTTTAGAAGGTATTTTGATATGGTGTTTGCATATGCAAATACAGTAAGTTTGGAAAGACAGCTTAAAAGTGTAAATGTAGAAGATATGCAAATAGGCGATGTGTTTATGAAAGGACCGTTGCCAGGACATTGTGTCATTGTTGTTGATATGGCAGAAAATGAAGAAACTGGGGAAAAACTTTTTATGATAGCCCAAAGTTACATGCCAGCACAGGAGATACATGTATTAAAAAACTATAAAGATCCATCTATAAGTCCTTGGTATAGCATAGATTTTGGCAGGGTTCTTTCAACTCCTGAATGGACTTTTTATGATGACCAGCTTATGAGGTATGAGGATTAGTGGAATTTACTCATTCTCATAGAGCCACTTGTATATATGGTAGGAATTCTTAACTTTTGTTATATATTCCTGGGTCTCAAAAAATGTAATTGCTGTTGGAAAGTCCTCTTTAGTAGTTCCAAGGACACTGTTGCTCCAACGTGATACATTGCCGGGTCCTCCATTATAGGCAGCCAGGGCTTTATCTGTATCTTCTGAAAACATATCCAGCATGGCGCGAATATAAAATGTTCCGAATTCTATATTTATTTCAGGGTTGGTAAGGTCGCTGTCTTCAATTGTCATACTTAGTCTTGAGGCGATATCTTGCCCGGTAGCAGGCATAATTTGCATAAGACCTATAGCGCCAGCCCATGAAATTATATCAGCTCTGTAATAGCTTTCTTCCCTTATAATTGCCCAGATTAAATGAGGATCTATATTATATTTGTCAGCTGCTTTTTTTACATACTCCTCAAAAGGGCGAGGGTAAGCAAGTTTATAACCCTGCTTATTTGGTTTATCATTTAAAGAACGAAGTCCCCAAACTACAGACCAGTAGATATCTCCTTTTTCAAGGTACCAGTCTCCAAGGGCAAGCTTTTCTTCCACACTGGCAAACTTACTTCCTATTGACAATTCAATTTCAGACACCTCTTCAAGACCATTTTCTTCGTATAATTCCACCATTTCCAAAAACTCAGGTTTCTCATATTTAATATCAACAACATCATCCCAGGAATAATCCTGTTGAATTCTTTTCATCCAGGAAGGGTGCTGGGATAGTATATTTATTAAATCATCAGTGTTTTTATTTAGCCTTTTAGAAAGTATATATCCTCTGTAAGCTGCATCGTCTTGGTATGAGCTTTCAAATTCTGTTATTTTAATATAGGTCTCAAGTGCAGTTTCCTTCATGCCAGCTTCCTCTTGCATGCGCGCTGCTTTCCAAAGGGAAATTGCTTCGTCGCTACTGCTAAAGGCTTCTAAAGCAGCAGATGTATTACCTTCATTTTCAAGTAAGATTCCTAAACGATAAGCTCCTTTTGTACCTATAGAGGAGTATATTTCTTTTGCTTTTTCTATTTGTTCAGTAAGTTCTAGTGCCCTTCCATACCACCAGCCTACATCACTGTCTTTTTGATTATGTTCATACAAGGTTTCTAGTATTGGTATGGCTTTTGTATATTGTTGCTGCTGAAAAAGTGCTTGTGCATAATACTTTTTCATAACAAAATTATTTTCGATTTCAGGTTCAGTGAATTTTATAATGGTTTCCCAGCTATTTGTTTCCACTAGTGCCTTACAAATTATTTCATCATCTACTTTTAAATCTATTAGTTTTTGTAATGCTCTTTCTTGGGGAAGTATTTTTAGATACTCATCTATAGCTTTTTCCCTCTTATTATTTTTTTCCAAAAACAATGCAAAGTTAAACCTCACATCATTTGTAGGATATAACTCTAGTGCAGTTTCATAAAATTCTTCTGCATCTTTGTTTTTTATATTATAACTGTTTGCTAAAATAACATTTGAATAATAACCTATTGCATTTTGGTTTTTTGATAATTTTAAAAGAAATTCATCCCTTACTTGTTGTCTGCCTTTTTGAACATCTAATAAAAGTTTTATTATATCAATTGCATTATCTGGCTCGTATTCACCATTTTCAGTAATTAATTCATCAAATTCAGTATTGTAATTTCTAGGATAGTAATAATAAAACACCCCACCTAAAATAGTCAATAATATTAGAATACTTATTAATAATTTGATTTTCATAACATTAGTATTCCTTTCATAATTTTATCAAACTGTATAATTTATGAATAATCTATAATTGGCAAAAATAAAAATATCTTTATTAAAGTATTGTATTAAACAAAATTATATTATTTTTATATTATTTCTATATAAAACGAATATATAAGATATACTAACACATTTTATTCAGTAATGGGAGTAAAAAAGACAAAAAAATTGCAAAAACAAAAAAATACCACAAATAATTTAAAATATTTGTGGCAGTTTTGTAAAATTTCTAGTTTTATAAGTACTGTTTTCTTTATTCGTGTGCAACACCGCCGAAGCCTCCACAGCCTCCAGAGTTAAATAGAGGTAAAAGAATTATGATGATCAAAATAATAAAGAAAATTACAAACGGACTGCCAAAACTACCTCCGCATCCTGATACTGCTACTCTTTCGTCAAATGACATATTGCATGCTCCTTTCAGTTTAAAATTGATTAGTTTGAATTCACAGTATATATTATTCACATGCATTTATAAGTGTTACAAAAATTTTTAGTTCATTGTTTGGTATATTTACTTATGATATCAATTATTTCATCCACTTTTTCATCTCCATTGCCTTCAATGAAAGCTTGGCGGACACAGTTTTTTATATGTCTTTCAAGTATTTTTAAATTGATTTTTTTAAGAAGTGCTTGTACAGCTAAAAGCTGTTTTGATATATCCACACAATATCTGTCATCTTCAACCATTTTTATTATCCCTTCCAGCTGCCCTTTAGAAGTTTTTAGCAAGTTCATTATTTCCTTATCTTTTTTTACCAATTTAAAAACCTCGTTTCTTAGTATTTTTAACAGAACAATTTTTTTTAATTTTTATATTTGGATTTCTGCATATATTTTATACTTTTTTGAATTTAGATTCAATGATACTTATTTTTATTGATTGTTATTACTTGACAGCAAACAAACAAAATAATATAATGTGAATATATGAACATACATTCATATGATAACATACTTATTACTAATATTGCTGATTTAACATAATATTAATTGTATAAGGAGATGAAATAATGTCAGAAAAGGAAAAACAATTTGATAAATGCGATTGTACCATTATACATGAAGATGTAGTTGATAAAGTTAAAAGTACAATGCCAGAAGAAGAAGACTTATATAATTTGGCAGATTTTTTTAAAGTTTTTGGTGACAGTACAAGAATAAAAATAATATCTGCCTTGCTTACATGCGAAATGTGTGTGTGCGACATAGCAGCGCTTTTAAACATGACACATTCTTCTATATCACATCAGCTAAGAGTTTTAAAGCAGGCCAGGTTGGTTAAATTTAGAAGAGAAGGCAAGGTTGTTTATTATTCCTTAGATGATGGACATATAAAGGAAATTTTTGACACAGGTCTTTTGCATGTAACAGAAAAGTGAGGGATTATATATGAAAAGGAAAATAGAGTTGGATAAAACTAATATTTTAAAACTTGCTATTGGGGGAATTCTTTTTTTCATAGCTTTGGCAATTAATCTTCCTTACGGAGTTAATATTGGTATATATTTAGCAAGTTATATTATAATTGGTGGGGACGTTTTATTAAAATCAATTAAAAACATTTCCCGGGGGGAAATATTTGACGAAAACTTTCTTATGGCAATTGCAACTATAGGTGCCTTTGCAATTAGAGAATTTCCTGAAGCTGTTGCAGTTATGCTCTTTTATCAGGTGGGTGAACTTTTACAAGACATTGCAGTTAGCCGTTCAAGAAATTCAATTGCCCAACTCATGGATATAAGACCTGATTATGCTAATCTTGTTTTAGGAAATACAACTAATAAAGTGTCTCCTAAAAAAGTAAAAAGGGGAGATATTATATTAATAAAACCAGGTGAGAAAGTTCCTTTAGACGGGGAAGTGGTTGAGGGAAAATCAGCAGTAGATACCACAGCACTTACAGGAGAGTCTGTGCCTAGAGCAGTTGAAAAAGGTGATGAAATACTTTCAGGATTTATAAACAAAAATGGTGTTTTAAAAGTAAAAGTTACAAAAGAGTTTGAAGAGTCTACAGTTTCTAAAATATTAAATCTTGTGGAAAATGCAGCCAGCAAAAAAGCTTCTGCAGAAAAATTTATAACAAAATTTGCAAAATATTATACCCCGGCAGTGGTAGGAATAGCTGCGGCTTTGGCAATAATACCTCCTTTAGTTATTGAAGAAGCTGCGTTTTCCCAGTGGATATATAGAAGTTTGGTGTTTTTGGTAGTTTCATGTCCTTGTGCTCTTGTAATATCCATTCCTCTAGGATTTTTTGGAGGAATAGGGAGTGCATCTAGAAACGGTGTTTTGATAAAGGGAGGAAATTATTTAGAAGCTTTAAACAGTGTTCACACCGTGGTGTTTGACAAGACAGGTACCCTTACAAAAGGGGTTTTTGAAGTTGCCAAGGTACATCCTCAAAATGGTTTTAGCAAAGATGAATTATTAGAATATGCAGCTATGGCTGAAGAATATTCAACTCATCCAATAGCAGACTCAATTAAAAAAGCCTATGGAAGAAAAATTGACAGGAGCAATATTGATAGTTATGAAGAAATTTCAGGCATGGGAATAAAGGCAAAAATAAAAGGCATTGACATATATGCAGGTAATGCAAAGCTTATGAATTCTTTTAATATTAAATATAAAGATGAAGATTTTGACGGTACAACTGTCCATGTAGCTGTAAACGGAATATATGCAGGGGTTTTGGTTATATCTGACGAGCTAAAAGAAGATGCTAAAAAAACTGTAGAAGATTTAAGGAAAATGGGAATTAAAAGAATTTCAATGCTTACAGGGGATGGTGAAAATGTTGCAAAAAGAGTAGGAAGCATTTTAAATTTAGACAAAGTATTTGCTCAGCTTTTGCCCCATGAAAAAGTTGAAAAGTTAGAAATTTTAGATAAAGAAAAGCCTTCTAATGGGAAACTTTTATTTGTAGGTGACGGAATTAATGATGCTCCTGTTCTTGCAAGGGCAGATATAGGTGCAGCAATGGGAGGACTTGGTTCTGATGCGGCAATTGAAGCTGCAGATATTGTATTGATGACAGATGAACCTTCAAAACTTATAACCGCAATAAAAGTTGCTAAAAAAACTAGAAGAATTGTATGGCAAAACATAATTTTCGCTTTTGGTGTAAAGCTTGCTGTTTTAGCTCTTGGTGCTGGTGGAATAGCTTCAATGTGGGAAGCGGTTTTTGCAGATGTGGGAGTTGCACTTTTAGCAGTTATAAACGCAATGCGCATCATAAAAATTTATAAATAGTGAAGTTTTATAAGTAGTGAAGCTTTAATATTTAGCTGGAGCTTACGGGATTTTTAAGGGATTTAATTTTTACCAAAAACAAATTTTTTATCCAAATTATACTTTACTATATATCCTATTGAAAGGCCTATAATGGCTCCAGCATATTTAGACATATCATGCTCAAACAACTTATCAAATAAAATTTCAGAGCCCCAAAATATTAAAGTTGTAAATACTCCCATAAAGGAGTATAAAATAAACTTTTTTGCGTTTTCTGTTTGGGTTTTTGTACGATAATAAAATATGTATTTTTTATCAAGAACATATTTTATTACAAGTCCAACCAATGTACTAAAAAACATGGATATATAAAGGGCATAATTTTCACTGATTATATCTTTAATAGCAAAATCAACAATGTACTGAGTTGCCAGGTTGCTCATTGTTGAAATAATTGCAAAAATAGTGTATTTAAAAGGTATAGAATCCATAGTAGCTTCCCTTCTTTAAATTACTTTAATAATATAACCCCAAAAGTTATAAGTACAACACCTGCAAAACTTTGCAAGCTAAAATTTTCTTTAAGAACCAAGATAGCCAATATATAAGTAATTACATACCCTATACTGTTAAGAGGACGGGCATAGCTTAAGTCATAATGTTTTAGTACAACCATCCACAAAAGAAAGCTTAAACCATAACTAAAAAAACCTAATATAACCCATTTGTTTGTTGCCAATTCAATATAAAACTTTAAATTACTTTCTTGAGTTTTATCAATTCCCATTTTAAACATTACTTGTCCAAGTGCTCCTAATAATATTGATAAAAATAGATATACTTTTGGCATCAATTCTAAAATCTCCTTAAAAATTATTATTTTGTCTGAATATCATTATTATTTTAAGCCTTAATACTTATGGATGTCAATTGTTTTGGATGAACTAAAAATTTCAAAATAAAAAAAAGGAGAGTATTTACTCTCCTTTTTTAAAAAGTTTAAATTATTATTCTTCTTCTTTTACTATTGATTCAGTTTCATCATCATTTCTAGTATAGTAGTGATCAATAGAACTTTCTAAAATATGTCCGTGCGCCCAGTGATTTTCTGCTACATCGTCAAAAGGAGCAGATGCACCTAGTAGTGGTCCTCTAAAGAGCATATTGTTGATTATTGTAACAGCTTCAGCTCTTGTAATGTGATTGTCTGGTTTAAATACTCTTACGTCATTTTCAATATAGCCTTGAATAAGTTTTACTCTATATATTTCTTCAATAAAGTTTTTAGCCCAGTGTCCCTGGATATCTGCAAAGTTAACTTTTAGTGATTCCACATTTTTAAGACCTAAATGATTTGCTAATACTGTAGCAAATTCAGCTCTTGTTATATAATTGTCAGGCCTGAAACTTCCATCTTCATATCCAGTAAAGATATTTGCACCCGTTACAGCTTGTATTTGTTTATAAGCCCAGTGGCTATCAGCTAAATCCGGGTAATCTTTGACCACTGTATTGTCTTCCTTTAAATCAAGGATATTAAACATAATGGCAGCAACTTCAGCTCTGGTTATGTTATTGCCAGGTCTGAAAGTATTGTCTTCATACCCATATATATATTTTGAGTGAAAGTTATCCTTAAACCTGTCAGAATAAAGAAGGAAAGAAATAGTTGAAGAATCATCATCAGGATTTAAGGCAGAGTTAGTAAATGAAATAGTTGCTGTGTTAGTAGCTTTTATTTCAGCCTTATCTAACTCATTTACTTTAACTGTATACTCAATTTTACCAGAGTCTTTACCAGAAACTGTACCAATTTTCCATGTGATTTTATTTTTATCAACTTCACCTTCTGAAGCATTGTCAAGGGTAGTATTATTAGGTATTTCTGCTTCTATAGCAACGCCGTAAGCTGTATTTGATGATTTGTTTTTGTATTCTATTGTAAATGTTATTATTTCACCTTCTCCATAAATTGACTTGTCAGTATGCAAGAATACTGCTAAGTCCACAGGAGAACCAGTAGTAGCACCAGGTACAGTGGTATCTGGTTTCTTAACGGTATCATCATCGTCAGGATCAGTTTTACCGCCGCCACCTCCACCGCCACTTGGAGGTCTATCATTGTCTTTTGGTGGAGTTGTAGGCTTTGGAGTAGGTTTTTTGTCAATTTTAACATCTTTAATTGCCTCTTCTGATATATTGCCTGCATTATCAATTGTTCTGGCAATTATCCTGGTTGTACCTATTCTAGTTATTTCAAATTCACCTTTATATACAGTCCATTTAGGTAGGTCAGTTTCATCAGTTTCATCATCATCGCCAGTTTCGTCAGCCTCATTATCTTCATCAGTTTCGTCAGTTTCATCAGT
>JAAYTS010000153.1 GCA_012517995.1 Clostridium sp. | reverse complement strand
GTAGATGTGGCTTTCGGTTGGACTAAGAAAAGGACAAAATGTTCAAGGGGGTTAATGCCCGTACTTGAATGTCCCATTTGTTCATGCTTAACATATGAATGTGTGGATTAAAAAAGTCCGCCCGATAGGGCGATAAGTTCTCGTTCCCCTCCTGCCTTCCTCTTCTATAAAATTGTCTTCAGGTAAATACATAAATTCTAATGTACAGAAACTATTTATATTCTAGATAAAAAATAGTATACCCTATTGAATCATAACACTTTGTTTCAATAGGGTGTTCTGAATATATGTTAAATTATCACTCTTTTATATATTTTATATTATCTTCTGGAGTAGAAAATCCCCATATACCTTGTTTTTCGTACCATATTTTATCCAATTCATCTTTATATACCCATTTTTCATAAACTGCACGTTCTACAAATTTGAACCCAAATCGATTCGCATACTCTTCATCATTTGTAGTAATTAGAACTCTGTCATCTTCTTCTAAAATAACTGTAAAACGTTCACCACGATATACGGCTCTTAAATATAACTCGTACGCTTGTTCAAGTTCATCTAAGGCAACTTTTTTTACGAAATTACCTACTCTATTTTTTGTAAATCCCTCTAGATAGATTTTCCCATTATTTAGAAGAACATAAGATTTACCGTTTTCTTTATTAGTTATTCCTGCTCTAAACGTTTTTCCTCCATATATGGCATATATTCCTGACTTCATAATTTCACACCTTATATTTTAAATTTCTACAAACATATCTAATTCTTCATCAAACACTTTATATAATTCCTCAGAACCATCTGCATAAATTTTATACATTTCTGCCTCATCAGTTAAATATACAGGTTTATCATTAAATATCTTATATTCTGGTATAACAGCATTGTTTGCTTGTGTAAAACCATTGCCCGTAAACGGACTTCCTTCCATTACAGTGCCTTTCATTTTAGCCATTCCTTTTTCATTAATTCCACCAAACGGAATATGAATTTTATCAAGTTCTGAGGCTCTAAAACGTATAGCAATAACACAATCATCTTTTTTAGAGAATTGAGTACCTTTATAGTCAAGTCTTAGCTCATTATAAACTCTCCTTGGTGTATTTAAATTAGTTGTGTCCTGTGCTCGTGTAACATAACCTTGAACAGTAGGCCACTTGTAATTTTCACCTTGCTCTTTAGTTAAAATTTTCTGCATGACTGTATCTTCCGATAAAGGAATTTCTTCACGAATTTTTCTAAGTTTTTCGGCTTGGCTATCCGTAAGCATATGCGTTGGTGTTCTACGTAATTTGTTAAATTCCTTAACAGTAAGTCCATGCTTTGCTAATATAGGCTTCATTGTCTTCTTAAAACTAGGTTCTTTAAGTAGATTCTCACGCGAAAATTCACCTATAGGATTTGATTTATTACTACAAACACTACTATACCCACTCGGATCATAATAATTTACAGGATTATTTTTTACATAACTATACAGATTCAAGCCATCGCCTCTGTATGTATCCTCCTGTGTAAACCTTCCTATAACAGGGTTATAAAACCTTGCCCTCAGGTAATACTGCCCTGTTACCTGATCGAACTGCTCGCCGGCATACTTAAACCTATTATGTACCTGCTCCTGTGACTCAACAGTATTACCAAATACATCATACTGATACCGATTAACCATACTTCCTGCAGCATCAATCAAGCCCACTACATCACCGTGGGCATTGTTGAGGTAATAATAGCTGCTATCCCTTGCATCCTTTTGGGCAAG
>JAAYTS010000152.1 GCA_012517995.1 Clostridium sp. | reverse complement strand
CTATTTTGGATATCCTATAACACCACAGACAGAAGTAGCACATTATATGGCAAAAAAAATGCCAAAGCTAGGAGGAAGCTTTGTACAAGCTGAAAGTGAAACTGCTGCAATAAACATGGTTTATGGAGCTGCATCTACTGGTAAGAGGGTTATGACTTCATCTTCAAGTCCAGGAATAAGTCTAAAGCAAGAAGGAATATCTTATATTGCTTGTGCTGAACTGCCAGCAGTTATCGTAAATATTGTTAGATGTGGACCTGGATTAGGAGGAATACTGCCAGCACAAGGCGATTATTTTCAGGCAGTAAAAGGCGGTGGTCATGGAGACTATAAAATGGTTGTTTTGGCACCGTCAAATGTTCAAGAACTGTACGAACTTACAGTTGAGGCTTTTAATATAGCTGATAGGTATAGAATTCTAACCATGATAATGGGCGATGGAATATTAGGTCAAATGATGGAAATGGTTGAGTTTAAAGATGAGGAAAACATTGTCCACCAAGAAAAAGCATGGGCTACTACAGGAACAAAAATGGAAAGAGACAAAAATGTTGTAACTTCTATATATATAGAACCTGAGGTTTTAGAACAACACAATCTAAAACTTCAAGCTAAATATAGAATGATAGAACAAAATGAGGTTAGAGTGGAAAGCTATAATTGTGAGGATGCTGACATTATTGTTGTGGCATTTGGAACAATAGCTAGGATAGTGAGCAATGTTATAAAACAGGCAGAGAAAGAAGGAATTAAAGTAGGACTTATTAGACCTATTTCTTTGTGGCCGTTTCCAAAGGAAGAATTTGAAAAGTATGCCCAAACACCAAAAGCCTTTTTAACGGTAGAGTTAAATGCAGGACAGATGGTGGAAGATGTAAGGTTAGCAGTAAATGGCAAAAAACCTGTGCATTTCTACGGAAGAATGGGCGGAATGATACCTAAAGAAGTAGAAATTTTGGACAAGATAAAAGAAATATTGAAGTAACAAAAGGTTTTTAAGAATTAACTTTGGAAGGGGAAGTGAAAATGGCTATAGTTTTTAAAAGACCACATGCATTAGCAGATATACCTATGCATTACTGTCCTGGATGTACTCATGGCATTGTTCACAGGCTTATAGCTGAAGTAATAGATGAATTGGGTATTGAAGGCAAAACCATTGGTATATCACCTGTTGGTTGTTCATACAATAATTATGAATACTTTAATTGCGACATGATACAGGCAGCGCATGGCAGAGCTCCTGCAGTAGGTACAGGGGTAAAAAGAGCACTTCCTGATAATATAGTATTTACTTATCAGGGAGATGGGGATTTAGCAGCTATAGGGACTGCTGAAATAGTTCATGCAGCTACCAGAGGCGAAAAAATAACCACAATATTTATAAATAACGCTATATATGGGATGACATCAGGTCAAATGGCTCCTACCACATTGATAAATCAAGTTACCACCACCTCACCCTTTGGAAGGAAGCCAGAGACAGAAGGTTTTCCTATAAAAGTTTCTGAACTTCTCAGTACTTTAGAGGGAGCAGTTTTTATTGAGAGAACTTCTGTTCATGACATAAAAAATATAAGAAACACTAAAAAGGCTATTGAAAAGGCATTTAAAGTTCAAATGGCCAATAAAGGCTTCTCAATGGTTGAAGTTTTATCTACTTGCCCGACAAACTGGGGAATGAACCCTGTTAAAGCTTTAGAATGGGTTGAAGAGAAAATGGTTGAAGCATATCCATTGGGAAATTTCAAGGGTCAGGATTTGGAGGTGTAATTGATGCAGCATAAAATTATTATTTCTGGTTTTGGTGGACAAGGGGTGGTATCAGCAGGCAGAATACTTGCATATTGTGGAATGATTGAAGATAAAAAAGTTTCCTGTTTGCCTTCCTATGGGCCTGAAATGAGGGGTGGAACAGCAAACTGCCACGTTATTGTTTCTGATGATGAAATAGGTTCACCAGTTTTAAATAGTGCAACGGTTTTAATAGCTATGAACAATCCTTCTTTAGAAAAGTTTGAAAAAATAGTTGAAGAAGGTGGCATTATTATTGCTGACAGTTCATTAGTTGACAAAAAACCTTCACGTAAAGATATAAAAGCATGTTATGTACCTGCAACAAACAAGGCTTTTGAGATGGGAAATGCTGCATTTGCAAATATTATTCTTTTAGGCAAGCTTATAGGTGAGACAGGAATAGTATCAGAGGATAATTTTGAAAATGCTTTATATAAAATACTTTCACAAAGTAAACATCACTTAATCCCAGCAGAAATGGAAGCACTTAAATATGGAGTTGAGTACAAAGAATAATAAAGGATATAAAATAAAAGGCATTTAGTTTTTACACTAATGCCTTTTATTTTATATGTTAATATTATATGTTAAACAGTAATTCCCCATAGGTTGGAAATGGCCAAATTTTTTCATCAACCAATGTTTCTAGTTTATCGGCAACTTCTCTTACCTTTGACATTTTAACAAATATATTATCTTTATAAAACAATGCTAAATTGTATGTGTCAGCAGATAATTTTGAGGCTTCCTCCAATGTTTTTTCCAATATGGATACATTTTTCTTTAATAAACCAAGGAGAGAAGATACCTCCTTTAAAATTTCTTTTTGTGCCATAGTATCTACATCAAGTCCGGTTTTAATTATAGAGTTTATAGAGTTTGCAACACTGGTAGTGTAATTTATAACAGCAGGTATAATTTGGCGATTTGCAATATCCATTGTGGTTAATGCTTCTATATTGATGGTTTTTATATAGTGGTCTAAAATTATTTCACAGCGAGATTCAAGTTCATGCCTTGTTAATATATTATGTTTTTCAAATAGTTCTACATTTTTTTCATCAACTAAAGTTTTTACTGCTTCAACAGTTGATTTTATATTTGGAAGACCTCTCTTTTCTGCTTCTTTAATCCATTCCTCAGAATAATTATTTCCATTAAAAATTATTCTTTTATGTTTAGTTACAATTTCTTTTAAAATAAGCTGAACCTCTGAATTTATATCCTGTGCATTTTCTAATCTATCTGCTATTTGACAAAGCATTTCAGCAACTATGGTATTTAATATAAAATTTGGTCCTGCAATGGAAGCAGAAGAAGGAACCATTCTAAATTCAAATTTATTTCCTGTAAAAGCAAAAGGTGAAGTTCTGTTTCTGTCTGTTGTATCTTTAGGAAGGTTTGGAATTGTAGATACCCCTATTTTTAGTTTACCGCCTTTTTTACAGGAGGTTGCCCCACCATTTTCCATTTGCTGCAAAATATCAGTAAGCTGATCACCTAAAAAGATGGATATTATAGCCGGAGGAGCTTCACTAGCACCTAAACGGTGATCGTTTCCGGGGCTGGCAGCAGATAGTCTTAAAAGGTTTGCATATTCATCCACACCTTTAATTACTGCACATAAAAACACCAAAAACTGTGCATTTTCATGAGGTGTTTTTCCAGGGTCTAATAGATTTTGACCATCATCTGTAGAAAGAGACCAGTTATTGTGCTTACCAGAGCCGTTAAGACCTGCAAAGGGCTTTTCATGTAAAAGGCACACTAAGTTATGTCTTAGGGCGACTTTTTTTAGTGTATCCATTATAATGTGGTTTTGGTCGGTAGCAATATTTGCAGTGGTGTAAATAGGAGCTATTTCATGTTGGGCAGGGGCAACTTCATTGTGTTTTGTCTTTGATAAAACACCAAGCTTCCAAAGCTCCTGGTCCAGCTCCTTCATAAAAAAGGAAACTCTTTCTTTTATAGCTCCAAAATAATGGTCTCCCAATTCTTGTCCCTTTGAAGGCTTTGCTCCAAAGAGAGTTCTACCGGTAAAGATAATATCTTTTCTTTTTTGATAAAGTTCCTTATCTATAAGAAAATATTCCTGTTCAGCACCTACAGTTGTTATAACTCTTTTAGCTTTTGTATTTCCAAAAATCCTAAGAATTCGTAAAGCTTGTTTTGATATAGCCTCCATAGAGCGCAAGAGGGGAGTTTTTTTGTCTAAAACTTCTCCATTATATGAACAAAATGCAGTGGGAATATAAAGGGTACTGTCCTTTACAAAGGCAGGAGAAGTACAATCCCAAGCTGTATATCCCCTTGCTTCAAAGGTAGCTCTAAGACCCCCTGATGGAAATGAAGATGCATCAGGTTCACCTTTTATTAACTCCTTACCAGAAAACTCCATTATTACTTTCCCGTCAGATGTACGGGAGATAAAAGAGTCGTGTTTTTCTGCAGTAATTCCTGTCATAGGTTGAAACCAGTGGGAGTAATGTGTAGCTCCTTTTTCAATTGCCCAGTCTTTCATTGCGTTAGCAACTATTTCAGCAACTTGAGGACTAAGGGGAATACCTTCATCAATTGTTTGTTTTAAAGCTTTATAAGTAAGTTTAGGAAGACGTTCTCTCATAGCAGCATCATCAAAAACATTAGAGCCAAAAACATTAGTTAATGAATAGGTTTGCTCTTTATACATTTTGAAAACTCCTTTCAAATAAAACATACCAAAAAAACAAAAAGACGTAACAATTAAGTGTGAAACGCCTTTCTTATAGTTCTCTCTTTATAATTTATTACATAAAATAAGTAACTAATTTATAAACAATCTGTTTTTAGTACATTATATCGTAAACTACATATTATATATAATAAACGTTTTTATTAAAAAATGCAAGTTTTTATTTTAAAAATTTCAGATTTTAAAAATATGTTTGAATAGGCTTTTCTCTAGGTGTATATGCAATTTCTTCATCGGTATAATTGAAAAAGATATGTCCATGAAGCTGACTTTCTTCTAAAAGTCCTTCCATTTTGTGGACATGACCATTTGGGGTTTTTATAGGTAAACCTGTAAAGCCTGAAAAATAATGTGTATGACCTTTATATGAAGATACACCATAAAATGTATGAAAATGCAAGGTGTTTATTCCTATTGTATGCTCTGTATAGCCAAGGATTTTATGCTTATGATAGTTAGTTTCGTTACTTTCAAATTTAAATTTATGCATGTGAAATTGCATAAAAACCCTCCTTGAAAAAGTTTTATACTATATAATTTACACAAAATATTATAATTTATTAAGACAAATATTGCAATGTAAAGAATAAGCAATAAAATAGAGATATTTTACATATACTTTAAAAAATATGAAATATACAGCCAAAGCTTAATAATATTTAATTGTTTTTAAAATTTTTTTGGTGGTAAATATTAAATTATAAGTTAATAGTTTTTTTATGTAAAATTTTAAAACAATATTTTATGTATCCAAAAATTAATATCAGAGGTGAGAAAATGGACTATAATGTTTTAGTTGGCGGGGCAGCAGGACAGGGAATGGAAACCATCACTTCCATAATTGAAAAATCATTAAAAAGAGCCGGTCTTGAGATATTTACCATAAGAGATTATATGTCAAGGGTAAGAGGAGGACATAATTTTACTCAAATTCGCTTTAGTGAAAGAAAAGTTACTTCCCACAAAGATAAACTTAACGGAATTATAGCCTTTAATACTGAAACCATTTCATATCATGTTGAAAGATTAGAAGATGAAGGTTTTATTATAGCTGATGAAAGTGTTGACTACAAAGACAAACGCCTTAAAAAGCTTCCACTGGTGAAAATAGCAAAGGAAATTGGAAATCCAAGAGTATTTGGCAGTGTTGCAGGAGGAGCCTTGTTTAAGCTTTACAATATTGACATATCTTTTTTAGAGGAGGTTTTAAAAGAAACTTTTAAGAATGAGATAGCTTCTTTAAATATTGAAGCAGTAAAGAGGGGAAATGCTTTGGTGGATTCTTTGTACTCCATTGACTCTTCAGGAAAGGACGATAATATACTTATAGATGGGAATGATGCAATAGCTCTTGGGGTTATAGCAGCAGGGTGTAAGTTTTATTCTGCTTATCCAATGACTCCTTCCACCAGTATAATGAACTATTTAGCAGGGAAAATGCATGAAGCAAAAATTGTAGTAGAGCAGGCGGAAGATGAAATAGCAGCGATAAATATGGCAATAGGTGCATCCTATGCAGGAGTCAGGGCTATGACAGGTACTTCAGGGGGAGGCTTTTCCCTTATGGTAGAAGCATTAGGATTGGCGGGAATGCAAGAAATACCTTTGGTAATTGCAGAAATACAAAGACCTGGTCCTGCCACAGGGCTTCCCACAAGAACTGAGCAGTCAGATTTAAAATTTATAATATCTGCATCCCATGGTGAATTTCCCAGAATGGTTATAGCACTTAAAAATCCAGAAGATTGTTTTTATCAAACAGTCAGGGCATTTAATATAGCAGACAAGTATAGAATTCCAGTTGTTATTTTAGGAGATCAGTTTTTGGCAGATTTTACTACAACCATAAAACCCTTTGACCTGTCTAAACTGGAGATAAACAGGTATTTTAACCATGAAGAATATATGGATGGTAATAAGGAATACAAAACATATGAGATGACAAAAAATGGCATTTCACCACGTATAATTCCAGGAAAAATAAAAGGCACAAGGGTTTTAGTGGACAGTGATGAGCATGATGAATACGGACAAATAACTGAGTCTTCTGAAGTTAGAAAGAATATGTGTGATAAAAGGTTAAATAAAATGGAGTTTTTAAAAGAAGAACTTATTGAGCCGTCTTTTTATGGTGCAAGCCAACCAGATGTTTTGCTTTTAGGATGGGGTTCTATTGAAGGTCCTATAAAGGAAGCAGTTGAGCTATTAAATAAAAATGGCAATAGAAATTATGCTGCTTTGGTTTTTGGGGATATATGGCCACTTCCTGTGAAAATGTTAAATGAAATGCACAAAAAGGCTAAAACCATAATAAATGTTGAACAAAATGCAACAGGACAGCTAGCATCTGTTATCAGGGCAGAAACAGGTATTAAGTGCCATAGCAGCATTTTAAAATATGATGGAAGGCCAATTAGCGCAGATGAAATATACAATAAGTTGATGGAGGTAAACTAATATGGGTAAGTGTAATTATAAAACATTTGAAACAGCCTGGTGTTCGGGATGTGGTGATTTTAATATATTAGAATCCTTAAAAAATGCCCTTACAAGGCTTCAAATACAGCCTCATAAAGTTTTGGTGGTAGGAGGTATAGGACAAGGGGCTAAAACTCCACAATATATAAATACCAATGGTTTTTGTGGACTTCACGGCAGAGCCATACCTCCTGCTGCCGCTGCAAAAATAGCAAATAAAGATTTAACGGTAATTATAAATTCAGGAGACGGGGACACTTATGGAGAGGGTGGAAATCACTTTATTCATAACATAAGAAGAAATGTGGACATTACACATTTTGTACACAACAATCAAATATATGGACTTACAAAAGGGCAGGCATCCCCAACCACCGATATAGGGCACAAGACAACAGTTCAACCAGGAGGTTCTATAAATGTGCCTATGAATCCACTGCTTATAGCCCTATCCCTTGGAGCGGGATTTGTAGCAAGAGCCTTTAGTGGGGATGAGGAGCATTTAACTTCAATTATGGAAGAGGCAATAGGGTACAGTGGATATGCTTTAGTTGATATACTTCAGCCTTGTGTAAGCTTTAACAAAATAAATACATTTTCCTGGTACAATAAAAGAGTTTATAAGTTAGATGACAGTTATGATTATACCGATAAATTAAAAGCCATTGAAAAATCCATGGAGTGGGGGGATAGAATTCCAATAGGCATAATATTTAAAAAAGAGTTGGAGACATACCATGACAGGGTGGATTTTCTAAAAAATCAAGATCCTTTAGTATATCAAGAACCTATATCTAAAGAAAAAATCAGTGAAATGATAAAAGAGTTTGCTTAAAATACAAATGCAAAATTAAAAGTTAAAAAAAATAAGGGTTTGCATAAAATAAATTTAAAATGCACACCCTTATTTTTTTACTCTATTACAATATAATATGTTCTGTTTATAATTTTGCCAGTTCCAGTGACGGTCATTGTTTCCAATTCATAATCGTTGGTGATTACATCTTTAGCAAGTCCTATATATGTGGTGAGAATATTTCCAACTCCAACACTGTGGCGAACATTTTTACTCAGTGTACTTATAAGTCCTGGTATTTTATCAATATTTGATATTGTACCATGTTGATCTATAAAGGCTTTTATAAAGTTTATCTGATTTCTTTTTCTTTCAAAATCTCCTAAATTAACAAGATTTCCTTCTTCATCATAGTATTGTCTAAACCTTACAAAACCTTCTGCTTCTTCGCCATTAAGCCACTGGGTGCCTTTTTCAAGGGCAATTGAAAGATCTTGAAAAGGGTCTTCATAGTACATATCGTAGGGGACGTAGATACTTACTCCACCAAATAAATTTACCACTTCTCTAAAACCTTTAGGATTTACACTTATATAATCATCTATTTTTATATTAAAAACCTCATCTATCACATCAGATAAAAAATTGATAGAGTAGGCACCAAACTTACCCTCATAGCTTAAAAAGGGACCAATTTGATGGGCACTGTTAATTTTGTAGTAATCAGGACGATTTCTATTGTTTAAATCAAGGTAGTGCCGTACTTTTAGATTGTAATCTATATATACATCTCTAGGTATCATAATGATTTTTAACTTTTTGTTTTCTTTATCAATACTTAATATGCCTATAGTATCATTAAGACCAGATAAAGCGTCAGAACCTGTAAAGAGTATATTTTTACTATTTGGAGAAACCAGCTCTTTTGAATATCTAGGGCCATTGGTTAAGCCAACGATGGCATCATAGTCTATTTCTTCTTCAGGTTCAGGTGTTTGGGGTGACTTCTTATTTAAATAGGAATTGAAGAAATTACCCGGGTTTATATCAAGAGTATTTTGGTATATATCTGAGTTAATTGGATCATGAGTTCCACTAAAACCTACCCTTGATAAGAAAAATATTGAACTTCCAACTATTAAAAACACAAAACCCCATATAAATACAAATTTTTTAAAATTCATTATAATTACCCCTAATTTTTATTTTTCTTTTGTAAAATTGGTATACTTAAATATAATTAGCACAATAATATTTTATCATATTTTTTTGATTTATAGAAAAAAAAAGATTATTTTAAACTAAACTTAAATTTATTGTAATATTTACACTAAGAAATAATTTTGGGGAGCATAAATAATTTTAAAAAATTATGTTTTAATGTATAATAACAATGGTATATAGGAAGTATTGATTAATATAAATAATAATAGGAGGTAATATTTAGATGAAAAGCTTAAAGGGTACAAAAACAATGGAAAACTTAATGAAAGCATTTGCAGGAGAATCGCAGGCAAGAAATAGATATACCTATTACGCCGGCGTTGCTAGAAAGGAAGGATACAAGCAGATTGAGGCAATTTTCCTTGAAACTGCTGACCATGAAAAAGAGCATGCAAAAAGATTTTATAAATTTTTATTACAAGGATTAGATGGCGAACTGCCAGCTATGATAGAAATAAATGCTGGTTATCCTGTTGCACAGGGTACAACATTAGACAACCTAAATGCAGCTGCTGATGGAGAAAATGAAGAGTGGTCAGATTTATACCCTGCTTTTGCTGATGTGGCAGAAGAAGAAGGTTTTAAAGAAATTGCAGCAGCTTTTAGAATGATTTCAGTATCTGAAGAACAGCATGAAATAAGATATAGGAAACTTGCTGCAAATGTTAAAGAAGGTAAAGTGTTTAAAAAAGACGAAAAAATAGTATGGAGATGCCGCAATTGTGGATATATCCATGAGGGAGATACAGCTCCTGAATTATGTCCTGCATGCGTTCACCCACAAGCACATTTTGAAGTTTTTATGGAAAATTATTAATAGTGAAACTGTTTACTAAAGCTGGAATTGCTTATATAAAAATGAGCCGAGATTGCAAAATCCCGGCTCATTTTTATATAAGCTTACTTGTATCTTCTTAAAGCTTTAGGTTTTCCAAGTATTTCAGAAAAGACAATTCCGTTTAAAATGTCTTTACTAGAAATATTTGGAAAATCAGGAACAACATAATCATCTTGATTTTGCATTGTTAAAGGTTTAACTGGCTCTTTTAATTTTGGAGGAGTTGCTTTAGCTTCTTTTTCTTCCTTTGTCTTAACAGTTCTTGCAGGAGGAAGGTCTTTGGTTTTTTCTACAGTGCCTCCAATTTGATTTTGAGAAGTCGAAAGTGGCTGGTTCATTCTCTGTGAAGGAATTCGGTTGTTTCTGTCGTTTTTTTGAACCTCATCCACTACATTTTCAATGAACTCCAAAAAATTATAAATAAAATCACCCATAAGTACAACTCCTTAAATTTAAAAACTATTTTTTACCAGGTAGTTCATCATCTTTTTGTGTTGCTTTAGATAGACTAAGTCTCATTTGGGTATCAGACATTATGTTTTGCATATTGTAATAATCCATAACTCCAATTTTACCTTCCCGCAAAGCTGCAGCCATGGCTTTTGGAACTTCTGACTCAGCTTCTACAACTTTAGCTCTCATTTCCTGGACTTTAGCTTTCATTTCCTGTTCAGTAGCTACTGCCATAGCTCTTCTTTCTTCGGCTTTTGCCTGTGCTATACGTTTATCAGCTTCTGCCTGGTCAGTTTGAAGCTGGGCTCCTATATTTCTGCCAACATCGATATCTGCAATGTCAATAGAAAGTATTTCAAATGCTGTACCTGCATCAAGACCTTTTTCCAATACAGTTTTAGATATTGCATCAGGGTTTTCTAAAACTTCCTTGTGGCTCTCAGCTGAACCAACGGTGGTAACTACACCTTCACCTACACGTGCTATAATTGTCTGTTCTCCAGCTCCACCAACTAATCGGTTGATATTTGCTCTTACTGTAACCTTTGCTTTGGTACTAAGTTCAATACCATCTTTTGCAATTGCAGCAATAACAGGAGTTTCTATAACTCTAGGATTTACACTCATTTGAACAGCTTCAAGGACATTTCTTCCTGCCAAATCAATGGCTGCTGCTTTTTCAAATTCAAGAGGAATATTTGCTCTTTGAGCAGCAATAAGGGCATTTACAACCCTGTCAACATTCCCACCTGCTAAGTAGTGTGCTTCAAGTTTGTTAATTGTAAGACTTAAACCTGCTTTTGTTGCTTTAATTAGAGGGTTTACCACTCTTGAAGGAACAACTCTTCTAAGTCTCATTCCTACAAGTGTAAAAATTCCAACTTTTACATTAGCTGCAATAGCAGAAATCCAAAGACCTACAGGAATAATAGTTAAAAGAATAGAGAAGAAAACAACTATTGCACCTATAACTAGAATAAGAATGGTGATTTCTGGCATATCAGTTCTCCTTTCATATTTAATTTTTTTTAAAAGTAGTCCAATAATAAATTCCTGGTTTATCATTGGACTACCAAATTAAATTTATATTACTTACTACCAATCTAAACCATATTAAACTACTTCCACAGTCCAACCAAATTTATCTTCGACTTTTCCGTACTGTATACCTGTTAATATTTCGTATATTTTAGAAGAAAGTGAACCTATTTCGCCATTATTTATTTTTATGATATTATCATTCCAGTTAAGTTCTCCTATTGGGGAAATGACAGCAGCAGTACCAGTTCCAAAAGCTTCAATAAGAGTACCCTTTGAGTGAGCTTCATATAATTCTTCAATTGTAATTTTTCTTTCTGTTACTTTTATACCCCATGATTTTAGTAGTTCAATAGCAGAATCCCTTGTTACACCTGCTAAAATACTGCCTTCTAAAGATGGGGTAACTATTTCATTGTCTATGTTGAAAAATACATTCATTGTTCCAACTTCTTCAACATATTTTTTCTCTACTCCATCTAGCCATAGTACCTGTGTATAGCCTTTTTTATTTGCTTCTAATTGGGCTTTTAAGCTGCAAGCGTAGTTACCAGGAGTTTTAGCATAACCTATGCCTCCTCTTACGGCACGTACATAGTTGCTTTCAACATATATCTTAACAGGATTTATTCCCTCTTTATAGTATGCACCAACTGGTGAAAGAATTATCATAAATTTATAGGTTAATGAAGCTCTTACACCTAAAAACGGGTCTGTGGCAATGATAAAGGGACGTATATAAAGGGAAGTACCTTCAGCTTCTGGAATCCAATCCTTTTCAATACTAATGAGTTTTTTGAGAGCTTCTAGTGCAAAGGCTGTGTCTATTTCAGGTATACACAACCTATCATTTGAAATGTTTATTCTTTCTATGTTTTTTTCAGGTCTGAAAAGAAGTACTTTTCCCTCATCAGTTTTATATGCTTTAAGGCCTTCAAAAATTGCCTGGGCATAATGAAAAATCATTGTTGAAGGATCAAATTCCATAGGTCCATAGGGAACAATTCTAGGATCGTGCCACCCTTTGCCTTCTGTGTAATCCATTACAAACATATGATCTGTAAATATTTGTCCAAAACCTAAATTGGATGGATTTGGTTTCTCCTTAGGATTTTGAGTTTTTTCCATGCTTATTTTTAATGACATTTAAAATAACCCCTTTCAATAAAAAATCTAATAAATTTACACTAAGTGTTGTGATGAGAATTAATTATTTTTAAGCATATCTTAATTTTAAATAAACAATTTATAAAAAACAAGTTTTTTGAGGAAAATAGTATATATCTATTATGCAACTTTTTTATTGAAAAATCCAGCACTTTTAAATAATTGATAAAAAAAACATCAAAAAAATAAAACAAAATATTTATATTATTGAATATTTATATTATTGATATTAATTTTCTATATTGATATTATCTTTTTATACTGCTATTCTATAATTGTGGTTTTATATAAAATTTTAAATTAAAGTTTTGGAGGAGAAAATGCTTAAAAGATTTTATCCTGATTTAATAGCGGATGATGTAAAAAAAATTGATTTAAATTATTTAATTGAGAATAATATAAAAGGACTTATTCTTGATATTGACAATACTCTTGTGCCTGATTATGTAAAAGAAGCAGGTGATGATATTATAAAGTGGCTGGACAAAGTTAAAAAAAAGGGACTCAAAGTTTGTATAGTTTCGAATGCTACTCAAAAGAGGGTTTTGAAATTTAACGAAAAATTAGGGGTTGATGCAATTTCACGAGCTTCAAAACCTAGCAGGAAACCTTTTTTGAGGGCAATAAAAATTATGGGTATTAAAGCAGAAGAAACTGCTGTTATTGGTGACCAGCTTTTTACCGATATATATGGCGGAAATAAGCTTAATATGTTTACCATATTGGTAAAGCCTATAGCCACTAAAGAATTTATTTTTGTTAGAATGAAAAGATTAGCAGAAAAATTTGTTTTGGCAAGGCATGCTAAAAGTAATCAAAAAAAGACTTAAAAATCAACAAAAAACTACTTAAAGAATAGAGGGGATAGAAACATGAAGATTGATGCGAGGGTTACAGGACAGACAAAACTGCTGGGGATCATAGGAAACCCCGTTGAGCATTCTATTTCACCGATATTACATAATACTCTTAGTTCAATTTTAGACTTAGATCTTGTATATGTGCCATTAAAAGTAGAAAAAGAGGATTTAGCAATTGTAGTTAAGGCTCTAAAATCATTGGATTTTGTAGGGTTTAATGTTACCATTCCGTATAAAAAAGATATAATGAAACATATTGATGAAAACAGTATAGAAGCTATTTTAATGGGAGCTGTAAATACAGTTAAAAAAATTGATGGAAAATTATATGGCTACAATACAGATGGGGAAGGGTTTTTAAGGTCATTTAAAGAAGAGGCCAAAACTTCTTTTGAAGGAAAAAAAGTTGTTTTAATTGGGGCTGGCGGAGTGGCACGTCCTATAGCAGTGAAGATTGCTTCTGAAGGTGCAGAAAAGATAAGCCTTGTAAACCGAACCAAAGAAAAGGCTATAGAACTTGCAGAAGCTGTAAACGAAAATGTGAAAGAAATTGTTCAGGTATATAATTTTGAAGATAAAACATTTAAAATGGCTGTTGAGGAAAGTGATATAGTTATAAATACCACATCTGTGGGAATGACGCCTGATATTAAAAGTACTCCTATAAGTGGAAGTTATTTTAATGGAAGTCAAATTGTATATGATGTAATATACACTCCTTTTGAGACAAAACTATTAAAAGATGCCAAAAAGAAAGGGTGTAAAACAATAAACGGTTTAGGTATGCTTTTTTATCAAGGAATTAAGGCATATGAAATATGGACCGGGGTTAAACTTTCAGAAGAAAACATTGAAGATATTTATACTTCTTTTAAAGAAATTGTAAAAAAAACATAGCAAATGTTTAAAGGTGTTGAAATAAGTTTTATTATGTGAGTATAATATAATATATAGCTATATTTTATTAAGATATTTGATTATGGTACTTTTTATTATAGTATTATCAATTATAGTATTTTTGCTTTAGTGTGAAATTATTGTTTTAATACTTCTTTTATAATTTATAAAATATATTCTACAAAAACAGCTTTGAACCAATCTTTTTAGATATCTTTATATTTAAAAGTCTTAGGAATTAGTTTAAATATTTAAATTAATAAGATTTTAACTAAAAACAGATGTCTTATAAAGAATCTATTTTTAGTTATATATAAATTTTTATATAAATTTTATTTAGGAGGTTTTTATTTTGAAAAAAAAATTAAGTTGTTTGCTGATCTTTGCAATTCTGTTATCTGGAATAACAGGATTTAGTGTTGTTGCCCAGTCAAATGGGATGAAAGAACCAATTTTTTCACATGAAGGAGGCTTTTATACACAGCCTTTTATGTTACACCTTAGTACACAGGATCAAAATGTGCGGATTTATTACACTACAAACGGCTCAGTACCTGTTCCAGGTTCTGAGGGAACTTTTGAATATTCAGGCGGTATACAAATCCAGGATAGAACAGAAGAACCTAATGATTTATCAATGATAAGCAATATATCAAGTGATAGATTTCAAGGATGGATTGAGCCAGAAGGGCAGCTTTTCAAAGGGACTGTAATAAGAGCAGTTGCAGTAAATCAAGCTGGTTTAACCAGTGATGTAGTTACGCAATCATATTTTGTTGACCCTAATGGAATTCAAAGATATAGACTTCCTGTGATTTCTATAGTAACTGATAGAGATAATTTCTTTGACAATCAAATTGGAATTTATGTAAATGGAAATTATGAAAACAGAGGAGAGGAATGGGAAAGACCTATCCATATTGAGTTTTTTGAAGAAAACGGCAACCTTGCTTTTTCCCAAAATGCCGGAATTAGAATACATGGTGGATATACACGAAATTATGCTCAAAAATCCTTTAGACTTTATGCCAGAGAAGAATATGATGAACAAAAGTGGTTTGAATACAATTTCTTTCCGGGCTTAAAAGGCAAGGGCACAGGGGAGAGTTTACAAAAGTTCAAACGTCTGCTGCTAAGAATGTCCGGAAATGATTCCCAATACACAATGTTCAGGGACGGTCTTATGCAGGATTTGGTTTCCCACTTAAATGTAGATACTCAAGCCTTTAGAGCTGCGGTATTATTTTTAAATGGCGAGTTTTGGGGAATATACAATGTAAGAGAACGTTATGATGATAGATATTTTCAATCTCACTATGATCTTGATAGAAAGAATGTTGCACTTTTGAGTATCGTAGGATCTATGACAGAAGAAATTGATGTGGATGAAGGTACAGAAGAAGATGCACAAGATTACAGAAATATTGTAAATTACATTAGACAAAATAATATTAAAGATAAGAGTACATATGATTATGTTAATACAAAAATAGATATAGATAGTTATATTGATTATCTTATTACCCATATTTATTTTGCAAATACAGACTGGCCTGCAAATAATCAAGTTTTATGGAAATACAAAACCGATAACGGACAATACAACCCTAATGCCCCTAAAGGACAAGATGGAAGATGGAGATGGGCTATAAAAGATACTGACTTTGGTTTTGGTCTTGCATATGGCGGACAGGTAAATCATAACACTTTATTGTATGCTTCAGGTGATGGAAGAGGTTTTGGAGCAGCTCCAGAGTGGTCGGTATTTTTATTTAAAACTCTTTTAGAAAATGACGATTTTAGAAATAAGTTTATAAACCGTTTTGCTGACCAAATAAACACTACTTTTGTTCCTGAAAGAGTAAATGAGATGATTGACCAAAAAAGTAGTGATATAGCTCATATTATAGATGAACATAACAGACGCTGGAATAAAATTGAGGATTGGAATAAGGAAGTTAATGTATTAAGGGATTTCGCTGACAGAAGACCTTCATATGTTATAAATCATATAGTTAATAAATTTAAAAACAATGGAGTTGTGCAAAGTGCATCCGTTAACCTTAGCACAGAAATTGATAAAGGTTATATCAGGATAAATTCAATAGATATAAACGAAAAAACCCCTGGAGTAAAAAATCCTGCTCAGTGGAGTGGAGTATATTTTGAAGGGGTTCCAGTTACCATAAAGGCAATCCCAAAGGCAGGCTATAAGTTCGAAAAATGGGAAGGAGTTACTGATAATATCTATAGTGATACAATAACAATTAATCCTCAAAACAATATGAATATAAGGGCTGTTTTTAAAAGGACCTCATCAAATGAGCAGTTAATGGGAGATTTAAATGGAGATAATATAATAAATTCTACAGACTATGTAATGTTGCAAAGACATGTTTTAGGTATTTCGGATTTGAAACTAGAAAATATATTTGATATAGCCGATTTAAATGTAGATGGAAAAATTAATTCCATAGATTGTGCAATTTTAACAAGATATATTATAGATATAATTACATCATTACCATATAAATAAATTAATATTTGAACCATGTTAAAAGCTGTCTTATTGACCCAAAAAAAAAACTCCTTCGAATTATAGGAACAAAGGCAAATTTTAAAACAATTAATTATAAAAAATGAACCCAAATTTTTATTGCCTGCGTATTCTAATATTGTGATGTTTAAATATTTAAAGTTGCGAGAAAGGAGTGGTGTATTACCGGTTCCAATTTATTTTGTAAAAAAACAAAACAATAAGGGGGTGGTATAATACCATGGCTATAGAGGTTTTTAATAGGTTTGAAAAAAAGTTTCTTGTAAGGGCCGAAATATACGAAGATGTTCAATATGCCCTTAGTAAATATATGGAACTTGACGAATATAACAAAAAACACCCATACTACACCATAAGTAATATATATTACGATACAATGAACAATGAACTTATCAGAAAGTCCATATCAAAACCTAAGTACAAAGAAAAATTAAGGTTAAGAGGTTATGGAATACCTACCTTAGAAGACAAGGTTTATTTAGAAATTAAAAAAAAGGTAAATGGCCTGGTAAACAAAAGGAGAACAAAGTTGGTGTTAAAGGAAGCATATAATTTTCTTTATACTTCTAAAAAACCAGAATACAAAGACTATATGAATAAACAAGTCTTAAATGAAATTGATTATTTTCTCAAATTATATAATCTTGTGCCAAGGATTTATATTGCATATGATAGGAGGGCATTTTTTGGAGTAGATAATAGAGATTTGAGAATAACATTTGACACAAATATAAGGACCAGAAGAACAGATTTAAGACTTGAACTTGGTGACCATGGTGAAAGACTTTTAGATGATAATGTGTATTTAATGGAGGTAAAAGCAGAAAAAACTATCCCTGTATGGGTATCTAAAATGCTTAGTGAGTTTAAGATTTATAAAACAAGTTTTTCTAAATACGGTACTGAGTACAAAAAAACTAGACTTGAAAAAGTTGTTGAGGGGGAAAGAGTTGAGTGTTTGAAACAATTTTATATACCACAGTTATATCACCAAAGATATACTTTTGTAACTCAATAATTGCAAATATAGGCAAAATTATTGCAAATGTAGGCAATATAATGGAGCCAGCAGCAGATGGAGGAGAATTGAAATTATCCATTTATGGGATAATTGGAACAATAATAGTTTCATTTATATTAGGACTTATAATTGCATTAACCTATATAAAAACACATGCTAAAGGTCGTTATTCACAAAACTTTACACATACACTAATTATGATTCCAGCTGTTATTGCAATTATAATATTATTTGTTGGCAGTAACTTTGCAAGAGCTTTTAGTTTAATGGGTATATTTTCAATTATAAGATTTAGAAGTGCACCAGGGGACCCTAAAGATATTTCTTATATACTTTTTTCAGCAGGTGCAGGGCTTGCATGTGGTATCGGATTATTGCCATATGCTCTATTATTTACCGTAATGGTATGTGCATTTATGTATGTTTTAAGTATGGCTAATTTTGGAGAGAAGAATGTATTCACTAAACAACTTAAAATTGTTATACCCGAAGATCTGGATTATCAAGGTGTTTTTGATGATGTGCTTTTAACATATACTTCAAGCCATGAATTAAGGAGAGTTAAAACAACTGATTTAGGTACACTTTATGAGCTTGTTTATGTGGTTATAATGAAGGAAGGGGTAAATGAAAAAGAATTTATAGATGAATTAAGGTGCAGGAATGGAAATTTAAATATTACATTGTCCTTGAAACCAGAAATGCCTGACTATTAAAATAAATATTTTAAATGTTTTATTTTGTTTTTATTTGTTGGTATGGGGGTATATGTTAGAGGCAAAAGTTTATATATAAGAAGTGTGTGTTCCAGGATATTAGTAGAACAATCTACTAATTATCCTGGAATTTTAATTTGATTTTTACTAATAGATTAATTTTATATTTTACTAATAGATAATTTTTAATATTATTTACATAGAGTAAATATCTATTATTTCTAGAAGGTGCTTTGTAAGCAGGCTATAATCAAAAGAGTTAATTATACCATCATTGTTTATATCTGCAGCATTTTCTCCTTCTGGAGAAGGAAACTCATCTATTACTTCAAGGATATACCTTGATATCAGAGTTAAGTCAGCTGAGTTAATGAGGTTATCTCCGTTTACATCCCCTAAAACATATGAGTAAGGAGTAGTGTCAGTTAGGGACTTAACAGCCTGTAAAGCAGCATGAGCATCTAGCAATCCATTACCAAAATAATATTCATCACCTAAGTCTTGGGAAGTTTCCGATAAAATTTTGTGTATATCAGCAGGGGACATGTCTTTGTCTAAAGACTTTATAAGACCTGCCACTGCCGAAACTTGAGGTGCAGCATTGGACGTTCCTGAAAAAAATGCGTATTTGTTGCCGGGTATTGCACTGTATATAAAAGTGCCTGGAGCTACAATGTCAAGTTTTTCACCATAGTTAGAAAAATTTGCTCTTTCTTTGTATTCGTTTACAGCACCTACAGCAATAACAGTGTTATAACCTGCTGGATACATAATTTCATCCTTACCATCATTTCCAGTTGCCGACACTAAAACAGAACCATTTGAAAATGCAAAATCACAAGCAGAATTTATTCCTCTGGAAAAATACGGTCCTCCAAAAGACATATTTATAACGTCTGCATTTATGCTAGAGGCATATAATATAGCTTTTTGTATATCAAAAGAAGAACCTACACCATTTTTGTCTAAAACCTTTATAGGGATAATTGTTGCCTTTTTCATAATACCTGAAATGCTGCCATAACTTGCAATAATACCTGCGACATGGGTACCATGATTTCCATCGTCCATAACACTGTCTCCTATATAGGTTTTTGCCAAATCAGTATTTACTAAGTTTTTAAGACTTTCGTGATTGTAGTCTATACCAGTATCTAAAACGGCTATTTTAATATCTTCAGAACCAGTTGTTATATTCCATGCATTAGGAATATTAATCATGTTGTAATACCATCTTTGATTGCGGTGCATACTTGTTGTATCCTCTTTAAATGCTTTTAGAATATAATTTGGTTCAATAAATTTTACATTGTAGTGGTTTTCAGTAAGAAGTTTTTCAAGATTTTTAATAGCAGTTTCTACACATTGGTATTTATCAGAATATTCAATTAGCATAACATGATCTATATTTTGAGGAATTTGTTCTTTAGAGCTGTCATAACTTTCAATTGAAAAGGCATAATTTTGAGTTTGATGGTGGATGTATGTATTATTATAAAATGAGTCTATTACATTAAATCCATTTAACTCCATTGTTGAAATAGCATCTAGTTTTGGACTGTTTATGCTTTGAATGGAAAATTCATTATTGTTTTCAATGCAAACAATAAGCTGTCCTTCAATGTGGTGAATTATTTCAGCTTCTGTCGTTTCATTAAAGTTTGAATTTGAACTCAGTGTAAAACCAGATGAAAAAAACACTAAAATAATCATTATAAAAATAAAATTTTTGGGTTTCAAATTAACTCCCCCCTCAAAAAAATATATGTATATATTAAATTATACAGCAAATTCTGACAATTTACCAAGGAATATATGTAAAATATATGTGAAAAAATTTTTATTTAAATTGGAGTTTTAAATTAAAGCATAATAAGGTTTGACAAGAGACTTATATCAATATAGAATTAGGTTATCAAATGAAGTTTAATCAAATCTTTAAGTAAGTTTTGAAGTTCTTATCCACAATGAAATTTTAATGAAAAGAAAGGGGTATAGTATGAGAGGTGCATTTTATACAGGGGAATATAGAAATATATTCAAAGAGTTTGGATATAGTGAAAAAGAAATTGAAAAAAAGATTGATGAAGCATATAAAACAATTTTTTATGGTTCAGATGATGAGAAATTATATCATCAAGTGGGAGATGATATGGCATATTTTTTGGACACAGGAAATAATGATGTGAGAACTGAGGGAATGTCATATGCCATGATGATGTGTGTACAAAAGGACTGGAAAAAAGAATTTGATTGTCTTTGGAAGTGGACTAAAAAATATATGTGGATGGAAGAAGGAGAAAATGCTGGTTACTTTGCTTGGTCAGTGGCACCTGATGGAACAAAAAATTCATATGGTCCAGCACCTGATGGGGAAGAGTACTTTGCCATGGCACTATTTTTTGCGTGGAAACGCTGGGGTGATGGTGAAGGTATTTTTGAATACTCTAAAGAAGCCAGAGATATTTTAAGAGAATGTATTCATAAGGGTGAAGATGGAAAGCCAGGACACCCAATGTGGAATCCGGATAACAAGTTAATTAAGTTTGTTCCAGGTTGGGAGATTACAGATCCATCATATCATTTGCCTCATTTTTATGAACTATTTGCCCTGTGGGCAGATGAAGAAGACAGAGAGTTTTGGAAAGAGGCTGCTAAGGCTAGCAGAGAGTACTTAAAGAAAGCTTGTCATCCTGTTACAGGTCTTGCACCTGAGTATGCCCATTATGACGGAACTCCCTATATGAAAGATAACAGACAAAGATACTATAGTGATTCTTACCGTGTAGCTGCCAATATTGGCTTAGATTTTGAATGGTTTGGTGTAGATGATTGGCAAAGCACATGTGCTGATAATATTCAAAAGTTTTTCTGTGAAACTGTTGAGGGTAAAATAGATATGGTGTACGAAATAGATGGGACAATTATTGATGAAAAAGCATTGCATCCAGTTGCAATTATTGCAACAAATGCCCAGGCTTCTTTAGCAAGCAAGGGTAAATATAGAAAAGAATGTGTTGAATTGTTTTGGAATACACCATTAAGAAAAGGGGACAGACGTTATTATGATAACTGCCTGTATATGTTTGCACTGTTGGCACTAAGTGGTAATTTTAAAATTTGGAAGTAGATAATTTAATTTTAAGCTTATGAACCTTTAGGAATATATAGATAACAGGGGATTTGAAAATAATACTTAAAATCAAGGAAAAGTACAAATTTTCTATCAGATTAACTGGGAGGAAAAATGAAAGACATATTGATAAAAAAGTAAAAACAACTTTAAAGAAAAATGTAATTTAACTTGAATTCAAAACAAAGGAAAGATATGATAAAAGAAGAAAAGTTAATTTAAGAGATGCTGTTTTGGTACTATATTTTGAAGTTTGGAGGAGATGGAATGAAACTTGCAGAAGCACTGATATTAAGAGCAGATTATCAGAAGAGGCTTGAACAAATCCGGGAAAGATTAATTAGAAACGCTAAAGTTCAGGAAGGAGAAAAACCTTCAGAAAATCCCTATGATTTATTGAATGAAATGAATGACCTTATAAATAAACTTACTGATATTGTACAAAAAATAAACAGAACTAATTCATTAGCGATAGTAGAAAATGGAAAAACCATCACGGACTTATTAGCAAAAAGAGATTCAATTTCTCAAAAAAGAAGCATTCTGGAGTCCTTGATAAATGCAACAACAATTAAACTTGACAGGTATAGTAAATCAGAAGTGAAATATTTCAGTACAGTAGATGTGGCAAAAATACAAAAAGAAATAGATACGTTGTCTAAGGAATACAGGGAAATTGATACAAAAATTCAGGAAAACAATTGGAAAATTGAGTTAAAAGAAGATTAATAGTGAAAGAAAATTTATGGATATAGATGGTAACTGGAACATTAGAAGCGAGTACAACCCGCCTACTGGGTAAAGTAGGATGATGGTCAGCGTGAGGGGCCACGCTATGTAGGTTCAACTCCTACTTTTATTGTTATGCCTTGTAATGTAACAGGGGCACAATTTATTGTTAAAGTTACTACCATGTACTGGTCTGATGTTTTAGTGAGGGTGGGAACGGGGAATTAAAAAAAGAAAGAGTTCCTGTATATTCAGCTGAAAAGAAGTTAAAATCAGGAATAAGTGATGATGGAAGCATTGTAGATGGGCTAATGGATTTATTTTATTAATACTGCATAGAACAATTCTCAAAGGAAAATTCAACAAAGAAAAAACCAATTCTTAGGTTTATTTATTTTTTACTTGGAATCCCGGAATATACCGGACTTCCGTCGCGGAAAGAATTTGGCTTATTCTTAAGATAGTTTATTCCTAACCAAAAAACATATTTCCATTCCTCATCACTTATTGATAACTTCCTTTTGCTGATTTTTTCCATATCATCTGATACAAAATCAGCAATAATCGGATGAAATCCATACCAATATCCTGTGTTATTAGGACCAAGTATTAAATCACTATGATATGGAGGTCTACCTTTATATGTATTAACAGTTATAAGCTTTGTTCCAATTTCTAAATTATATATGTCTACAAAATTATTTGGAAACGCCAGCATTGCTACAGAATCAAGATCAGGACTGTAAGCTGCGACTCTTAGCGGGTCAACGGACACAACTACTGCCGGGTTGCTATCTCCTGCAATAAGCTGTTCTTTAATATATGTCATATGATCTATGTCTTCCGTGATTATAAATGTTAATTTACTCATAAAACCTCTAAAACCGAAAAGATCCGGTCTTAAAAGCATTAATTTATCTTTAGACACGGTAAGATTCAATGCGTGTGATGCTACTGAATTTTTATCTAAATACCTCATATATAACCTTCCTTTCTCAATAAGACAGAAAAATGTACAGCGTAGCTGAAACTGTTTGCTAACTGTTACTCTGTCTCATTTTCTTCGCTATATTTAAAAGTAATATTTCGATTGGGATCGTGGAGTGAATTATTTGATATATCTATTTTCCATTGTTCGCTTCTTTTTTCACTACCATTTTTTATACTAAAAATCAACTCCAGTTTACTTTCACTCTTTTGCGAATATGTTCCCAAATATCTCATGGCCAATTTATCTCCCGTTGAAGT
>JAAYTS010000151.1 GCA_012517995.1 Clostridium sp. | reverse complement strand
GTCAATTATGAAACAAATATATCTTTTCTTTACTTTCCACATCTATACCCTATTCTTTACTCTATATCTTAAAACTGTTTTTAACCTATCTTTCTCTGTTTTTCTCGGGTCAGATATATAAATTTCCCTATGCTTTAAAGTTAAAATTTCTAAATTGTTATTCTCTATAAATTCCTTCATTTTTGCAAAGCTTTCCGGTTCATTATCATATGAACCTATATGCATCATCTGAACACTAAGCCCATCTTCAAGTTCCCCCAATTCAACTTCATTTAAAAACGGGTGCGAGCTTTTCTTTCTTACAAATTCAAATGCTTTTTCCCAAACTTCCTCCGTTACAAAATCCGGCTGCCTTATCATTATTGTATATAATAATTCATCTTTATTTAATACTGTAGATTTTCTGCCTTCATCAGTCAAATCCCACAATCCTTCAAGGGGATAAACAACATATTCAAAATATCCGTCAGGAGTAAATCCCTTCTTGGGCATCATCCTCACAGCATAAGCCAATGAATATAAAATACTTACCTTTTCCGAAAACTCCTCAGTATTTGGATTTCCCTTACCGCTAATCATAAAAAACTTTTGCTTTGGAACAGTAACAATTTCAGGCTTATTTTTTGGCATATACAGTTCTTTCTCATGCTTTTTCCATTCATGTTTCATATATTTCATTTCCTTTCTGTTAAAATAATATTTTGTTAAAAAAACTAAAAACATATGTAATGAGGCGCCACTTTATATAACCTTCAAAGCCCGTTAAATCACCACAAAACCACCTCCGATTTAAAATATTATCCAAAAAAGATGACTTAAAATAATCCGATAAAATTTCCATATACAATATCAATTATAAAAGCTATCCACCACAACCTAGGATACGGATCAAAAAACTGCACAAACTACTCATTTATAATCTTATTTCTGTACACCAAATCTTCCCTAGCGGTAAATCCTCTTTTTTCCCAAAAGGAATTTCCAAGTTGGTTATGTGAAAAAACAACCAGTGCCACTTTGTTAATCCCTTCTTTTTTCAGAGCATCCAAAGCCGCTTCAACCAAAGCAGTCCCAACCCCGTTATTGCATTCTTCCGGGGATACCGCGGCATGATAAATAAATCCCCGCCGTCCATCATTTCCGCATAAAATTGTACCGATAATCTTATTATCTTTTTCCGCAACAAAACATGTTTTTGGATTTCGCTCTAAATACCTTTCAATCCTCTGTCTTGAGTCATCTAAATCATTAAGTCCTATTTCAGAAATATTGAGCCACAAATTATAAACACTGTCATAGTCATCAATTGTCATTTTTCTTATAATCATTTACTTATCTCCCTCCTGTTTTCTTGCCTTAAGTCTATTATTTCATCATTTATAGAATTAATGATTAGAATATATAAGTCATTTAAATTACTTACCAGAAAATTCACGGGGTATCTTGTTCACATAAAGGAAATTTAACCCATTCCCAATAATTCATAATTTCAATTTCGTAATTATCATTTTCTACATTATATCTGTGTGAGTGTGGTGCAGGTATCTTAACAGCTCCTTCTTTAAAACCTAAATCATTTAATTTCTTTTGGTTCTTACTTACATCTCCATAGATGTAAATAAGATTATGATTATCGTAAACAGCTAATTGCTTGGTTTTTATTGAACCAATCCAAATATGATGTCGCCCATCTTTTTCAAAATAGTCATTAAATTTATCTAAAAAATCATTGACCTCAGCATTATTTAAT
>JAAYTS010000150.1 GCA_012517995.1 Clostridium sp. | reverse complement strand
TGGAAAAATCCATATCATAGTAGAAAATTATCAAGTACTGATTTCTATTTTTGGATTTGTGAAGAATTTAAAAAACTAGGAAATTTTAAATATATAGATGTTTTCGAAGACGGGACAAAATGTGATACTGGATATTATGAAAAGTATTTTGATAAGTGTAAAAAAATAGATATAACGTATATTGATTTTTGCTCATCACTTGTTATTGCTAATCTGTCTCTTGAAAGTGATGTTTTGTATAACGTTATAGTTTAGAATATCATATATCATTTACGGACTGCTTTTTAATAGTTAAACTTCGCTGACTATTCAATTCAAGAACCGTCCCCAAGTTGACAGTCCCTAAGTTGACATCACTTAAAAAGGATAGTTTTCTTTTATAATAAATAAAATCTTATAGTTGTATAATTTTAAATTAATTTATATAAAAGAATATTTTTCACTGTTTTTATTGACATTTATTATATATATATATAATAAATGTCAAAGGTAATGGAATTCCTATAACGCCTTAAAAATATCAGCTGATATCCAAAACAAATATTGAATGGAGAAGTACAAAATGAAAAAAATAGTTTCACTATTATTAGTAGTATCTATTATAACAACTATGGGATTAAATCTTTTTGCACTAGAAAACACTGAAATTATGAAAGAGTCCAAATTAAAAGATACCGTTTCTTCATATCTGCCTATTCATAAAGAAATGGTTAAATCTACCACAGGTCATTACCCTGACGATATTGTAGTAAAGAAGCTTACAGATTTAGCAGGAACTGAACTCGAACTAATTGAAACAGGAAAATCAGGATATTACATTTTTGACCCAGTTTCAGGACAATATATTGAATTCTCTCCTAATGCTCCTTCTCCATATTTAAATGAATTTGGAGAAATAAAATACTTTGGTCCTAAATCTTATTATGTTAAAAATGACAAAACCTTCTCTCATACAATAATTGAAGAACAAAAAAACATTAGCGAAGAAAGACTATTTCTTTTGCAAGATAACTTTGATATAATGATGGAGGAATCTAGAAAAAATAAAGATTATGATGTTTTGTCACTAATGAATAATACAAAATTTGAAAAATCAGCACTGACTGACACCTTTAGTACCAGATCATATCAAGATATATATGTTCCTGCTCCTTCGTATATATGGGATGCTGCATATCCAGCTAATTTAGGAGAGTCATGTGGTTATGTTGCAGCGTGCCTTGTATTGCAATATTGGAACAGAAGAAACCCAAGTGCTGGAGTAGTGCCAAGCCAATTTCTTGATAGTAGTGGTCAGTTAAAAACAACAGGTTATACCCTTCAAGATCATCTATTATCTTATGGTTATAGTGAATCTAGTTATGGTTGGACTATTCGTAACGTTCTTAATGATTATTGTGATGAGTTCAATGTATCAGCAACTGCTAGTTATAGCTTTGGCAAAATAGGTGTTAATTCCCAGATACTTGATGGCAGACCTGTAATACTTTTTGGAAAAGTACCTGATGTACAATACGATCATGAGCCTATAATAAACCATGCAGTTACAGCATATGGAATTCGATATGGAACTTATGTAAATCGTTATATTGTTCATTATGGCTGGTCTGGATATGAACAGGTTTATCTTGGCGAAAACACTTGGATAGGAGGAATTGGTACAAATACTCGTTTTGTTCTTGATTAATGAAATTGTTCTTTTGTAATATGAAAGGTGGTAGAAAATAATGAAAAAAACTATATGTTTAACATTAACATTATGTGTATTGACTTTAATTACATCATGTACTGGATACAAAAAACTTGATAAAATCAGAGCAACAGATTACTTTAGTGGAATTGAATGTACTATTCCATTAGAAATCCCATCTGGTGCAATGACAAGTGAATTTTTACATACAGATGATAACATTGATGAAATAAAAGCAAAACTTGATGACATTTCAAGTGAAGAAGGAAACTTTACAGTAGAAGATTTACCGTACGATGCCTTATTAATTGTTTACACTGAAGATTCTAAAAATGCTCTATATTTATTTCAAGAATATCAATTAGGGGAACATTACGACCCTAAACATAGTCATCAGTATAGATTTTCAGACTTTTCTACCTACCTTACTATGTCATCACAAATAAGTAAAGACGGTCTTAAAAGTCAACGTTTAGAAGGTATACCAATACCACATCATTTGTTAAGAGATGTGTTTACTGGCAATTACCATGATTATAATGAGAAAAAATATGTAATTAACGGTAGCATTAAAGAATTTTATGAATTCTATCAAATGTTTCAAAAGTATTACAGCGACTACCCTCTGGATATTGAAAAAGAGGATACTGCATTGACATTAAAAAACTTACCTGTAAATATTAAGTACATATGTCCACGAGGTACTCTTAATCATGAAATCGAATCAATTCAATTAAAGGAATTTAAACTCAATTTTTTTGAGAATGATGATTCAGAACCTGTTGTAACTTTTTCTTATACTATTTGAAACAAACCAAAAATGCATATAATCCCCCAAGCTATTTAATGTAAAACTTGGGGGATTTTTCATGCTTAGACGCGTGGACAGTTCTTTTGTCTGTTTGGCATAAGTCCTTACTTATTTTCCATTTAAAAAACCACTGATAACTTCGTCAAATTTTACTCTTTGATTTGTTTCCATTGCCAGTTGGTATACTCTCTCTTTTATATATTCTATTTCTAAAGGTAGCTTTTTGGAAAAATTAATACCTGATAATATATACCCACAAAATGCCCACACTTCATTTTTAATTAGATAATTATTCCCTTTTGAAATGGTTATTAAAGAGCTTAAGATTGCATCTAAAACAGATAAATCTTCTAGCCCATAATGTTTTATCTGATAAAAATGATAAAATAATAGTTTTTCAAAAGTTAAACCCTGTACAATCAATCTTTCTCTTTTCTTCTCATCATGATATATTTTTGCCTCTAAAGCTTTTGCTGATTTTTGAAGAAGAAAGCCAAGTTTTTCGATGCAAAAGACCGCTGTCCCAGGATCGTTAATCCCAGGCGATAGTGCTCTTACCGCAATTTCTACAAGTTTTTTTGTTCCAGCTCCAAGGTCTTCATAAAGATTTGTCTCATCCCCAATCATAACCATTTCTTTAATGGCCTTTGTACATTCTTCTATTGATTTTACCGACTGATATCTATAAACTTTAATTATCACTGTTTCTTCTAAAACATGGTCTCCAACTTTTTTTCACACCAGATTAAAACATCATTTTTTTTAGCATATTCGTATAGTTTTTCCTCATCATAAAACTGAATAAATCCTGACCTTTCTGTTTTTATATCAATAGATGGCGTATTTGAAAGTTTTTCTAGGCTATCAAGGGTATTTTTAGAAATTCTCCCGTCCTTTTTTATAATATTATCTTTCTTTTCTATCAATAAATTAGTTTCCTTACTTAAATTTTGTATGTATATATTTATTTGAATTGATTTAGAAATGTAGTGAATTAAATATGCAAACAAAATAATTGCTACTATAAAAAACACAACACCAAAAGCAGGAGATAATCCAGTGTCTCCAATGGATATCAGGCTTTTACTTTTTCACAACTGTCAAAGATGGGATTATATATATATGTATTGTCAATATTTTTTGGTAATATTTTATTTTTTATTTACTTTTGATCTATGTTGTTATTATTAACTTTTTATGTAATCTTGGCCACTTTTTATTTTTCAAATTAATACTATTGTCTTTAATAAAGTATAGAATTTATTCATTGTTATATAACGTTTTATGTTAATAATTTTTGCTCTCGTTATTAATATCAAAAACTTGTCTTGTTAATTAATATCATATTATTATATATATTCCACTTAAATATAGCATATATCGATACCAAAATCAAACATCTGTAAATGTTAAGTAGTTTTTGGTTCTTTCCAGAGTTAGTTGGTACTATACACGTCCTGAAGCTCTAACATTTTGTTTTTAATGTCTCAAAACTGCAACACTTATACATAATTTGTTTTATAACTTTTAATTTGATTATATTTCCATCTGTAAGACCATTATTGTATTCATACTTTACCGCATTTTTAAAAGCATCAATATCATCACGTTCCAAACCATTTGTAAAAGATTCAAATACTACATCATATTCTTTAGAATAGAATCAATCATATCCACGATTTTGTGAATATTAATATCAATCATAATAACTCCATAAGATTCCCGCTTCTATATTTCAAAGTATAATGAAAAAGAATTAGGCAGTATGGACGAATACCTAAAAGAAATCAAAATGATGCGTAGCCAATCAATAAATATGAGTGAAAATCCCGAAAAGAATCAGAATACAAAAAAATCTAAAGAATCAAGCAGATAAACAACTTTAACACCCTCTACAAAATCGGGTAGGAGGTAAATAATTATTTTATTTACCGACCTCCCACACCACCGTACGTACGGTTCTCGTATACGGCGGTTTCATAGTTTACACTCTAACTTCAAGGTAATATTTAAGAAGACTTAAATATCCTTGCTTTT
>JAAYTS010000149.1 GCA_012517995.1 Clostridium sp. | reverse complement strand
TTAATAATGTCTTCTACTCTTCTGTAAAACAAATTCGTGAAGCTGTAAGGGGGTTCATTAATTCAATTAACAATGTTCCGGAGCAGGTCATAAACAGGTTATGCCTGCGAATGTAAAATCATTATCGTAATCTATATAGAATCGGAAAAAAATACCTCTGGTTAATTTGGCTTTTAGGACAGAGTGGAGAGTAGATGAAAATTTAAATTTAAATGCAATATGGGATACCCCATGGTATGTTTTTTACGGTCAGTGCTCCTTGTGGATGGTACCTGTATATGGTCTGTGTTGCATTTTGGTTATTGAAAGGTTATATAAGTTTTTTAAAAAACATAATGTGCGTTGGATTATAAGAGGTGCAGCATATTCAATTTCAATAAGTTTTTTTGAATTGGTAGCCGGATATGTGTTATTGTGGATAACAGGATATAAAATATGGTATTATAGTGATGCAGGGAATATACTAAAAATGACTTCAGTGTTTTTATTTTTCGTTTGGTTTGTAACAGGTATGTTTGCAGAATTTTTATATCTTGAATTTTCTGCAAACAAATTGACAAAAAGAATAAAAAGTTATATACAATAAAAAGAAAATAAAATAAAGGGGGGCATCTATATATGACAAGGGTTATTATTGCAGATGATCAAAAACTATTAAGTGAAAGTCTTAAAACCATAATTGAAAATGATTCAGACATATGTGTTTTAGATTGTGTTGAAAACGGACAGCAGGCTTTTGAAAGATGCAAAAATCAGGATGTAGATTTGGTGCTGATGGATATTAAGATGCCGGTATGTGACGGGATAGAGGGTACAAAGCTAATTAAAGAAAAGTATCCTCAGGTAAAGGTCTTAATTTTAACAACTTTTGAAGATGATAAAAGCGTTTATGATGCATTAAAAAGCGGTGCGGATGGTTACATATTAAAAGATATTACACCGGAGGAGCTTATTCAGGCTGTAAAAAATACTGCCAAAGGATTTGGAATATTTAGCAAGAACCCCTATAGTTCTGTTGTGAATAATATTAGTGCGGAAAGTAAAGAGGAGATTGCAGTTGTTAAGCAAGTTGAGTTTAAAGAGAGAGATATAGAAATAATGAAAATGGTTGCTGAAGGTATGAGTAATAAGGACATAGCACAGAAGATTTGCCTTAGTGTTGGAAGAGTTAAAAATATTATATCTGAAATTTTAGCAAAATTAGAGTTGGGAGATCGGAATCAATTGGCAAGTTATGTATACAAAAACTTTCCATCAACTTAGGCTAAATGATAAAGATTTTTTACTGTGATTTTAAAAAAATGCCTAAAAGTTTAGGTGGAGGTTTTACTTTACTATAAGGATTGTAAGTGAAACTCCACCTTAAATAGAAGTTAGATATAAATTTTTTTAACATTTAGCTGCTATTTTTGATAGAGAATCAGATTTTATTAGAGAAACCTGATTTCTAAATAAAAAACGCTGGGGATTAATTGAACAAAAATAATTTTTTTCTTCAGGAGTAAAGTGTTTTGTATTTGAAAAAATCTCAAAATATTTACAGTAAGAATCGATTTTTAATAAATTAATCATAAAATCAGATCCAAAAAGAATTCTCTTTTTTATTTTTTCTCTAATTTGATTATCTTTATATGAATTTATTACTTCTTTTAAGTTTTTGTAAAAATCATCGTCAAATCCTCTATGGGATATATCAGAATATACATTAGCATAGTTTATTATAAATTCTAATATTTTTTTCTGCCATTCATCAGTGTGGTTATGCTTACCAAAATGAGCAAGGTTAAGAATTAGCCTGCTGTAGTTTTTCAAAACATTTTCCCATTTTGCAGGGGAAGTCAATTTCTCCATTTCCTTTTGGTTTTTAATGGAAAAACCTTCATCACTACAATGACATGTAATGGGAATTTGTTTTCTTTGACATATATCATAAAGTAGTTGGACTTTTTCCAGTTCTCTTTTATTATCAGGCCAGGGATCAAATCCTAAGGGAGGATACAGCTTTATTCCTGCATATTTATTTTCATTTATACTTTCTATAGTTCCATTAAAATTACCCATTCTTCTTTTAAAGGCATACTAGGAGCCTCTGTAATTGTCAAAATAAGTATCCAGCATTAGTCGTACTTCATTTAAATAATAGTTTTTTGTATTTATGCCCATGAAGGGGTATATTTCAAACAGCTGATAGGGAGATAGTTTTTTGTAGTTTCTAATTCCGTTAAAGAGATCTATTATTTGCTCTACAACTGGTTTTTTTACAGGTTTGTTGTTATAGTGTGCTTTGTCATAATAAGTGGTTTTAGTACCAAAATCCATGACAAGAGGTGTAATAACAATTTTATCATATTCCATATTATCTATAACGAGTTTTCCGTTTTGAACTAAACCATCCATAAGGCATTCCTCCATTAGAAGAAAGAAACTGCCAGCGTCATTTTCCATGGTAGCAAGAAGGTTTTTAGCTCTGGTAGGGTACTTTTCTAGTCCAAGTTTTTCAAGTAGTTTTGTAACATTATTGTGGTCAAATTTTTTAAAGAATAAAAATCTAATTAAAAGAATATTAACAGCAAAAAGTATTATAAATTTATTTTTTTTTAGGAATTTGTCTGCGTCGGTGTATAAAATTTCCTCAAGTCTTTTTAAAAAAGCTAAGAAATTTGGATGACTCATATTCATGGCATGGCAGTGAATATCATAAAAGTATTTTTTCATTTGTTATCCCCCATTTTGATTTGTATAAATATGCATATTTTATATTATAATCTGATGAATATTTTACCACAAATAATAAACCAATTGAATAAGTTTTTAGGTTCAAATACTATATTTTTAATGATAAAATAGTGTATGCAATATTTTGCAGGGCAGTATTTTTAAAAGGGGGCAAAATAATAATGAAAATAATTGATTTATCACATAAAATTGAAGATGGTATGCCGATTTATCCTGGGGACACAAGGACTAATTTAGTTCAAATAAAATATCTGAATGAGGATAAGTACAATAATTATAAACTGGATATTTGCATGCATTCAGGCACACATATTGACTCTCCAATGCACCTTACCCCTTGCAAAGAATATATTTCTGAATTACCTTTGGAGTCATTCATTGGAAATGGATGCGTACTGGATGTAAGAAATCAAGCAATAATTAAATTGAAAGATGAATATAATACATTAGTAAAGGAGAATAGCATTGTATTACTGTATACAGGCTTTGATGCATATTATGGCACAAAAGAGTATTATCAAAACCATCCTTCTATAGATATTGAACTTTGTGACTTTTTGGTAGAGAAAAAAATAAAAATGATTGGGATGGATACTCCTTCGCCAGATAGATATCCTTTTAAAATTCACAAATTACTATTTGAAAATAATATATATATCCTGGAGAACTTGACAAATCTTGACCAACTACTCAATATAGACAGGTTTGAGGTTATAGCTTTTCCATTAAAGATAAATGCTGATAGTTCAATAACAAGAGCTGTTGCAAGGATAATATAATGCTGTATTGAAGGGGGAGAAATATTAATTGCACTATGTAATTTTTGTGAAAAATTTACACGATTGAAAACATAGTTCCACACCTTAGGGGGGTCATAACTAAGTTTATTTGGTGTAATATCATTATCTATTGTACATTCATAATTTGTCCTTTCCATTACAAAAGGAAATTTGCATAATTTTACCCTTTAAAATTAGTTCTTAATAAAATTTATAATTGCCACTCTTCTTTATCTGCTGAAGCCTGTTCTTTGCCTTCAACTATTTCTTTAGCAGCTAGATATTCAAGCATTTTCTGTTCTAATAATTTAAAATCAACAGTACTATTTAAATAGCCAATGTTAGAGAAATTGCTTGTCTTTTGTTTATATATTACTTGTGCATGTTTTTTTTGCAGTTGTTCCCTATGTTTTCTAATATATATAACTTGCTTATTAAGAAGATTTTTATATTTTTCATCTGCTATCCCATTAATATCTAAAAGAGTTACCTCAGAATCTGGAATTGGTATCATGTTTGAAAATAATAATTTACCTAAGAAATCTACACTATTCCCATGTCTAATAAATTGGAACTACACTTTTTCTAACAACCCATTTTTCATTAACAATTATATAATCTTTATTTAGTTTAGGAGAACTTAAAGGGACAAAGTAATTAAATGAATTAATCTTATATATTATACCTACATACTTTCTTGTTCTTCCATCTTCATCATTAATCATTACATTAGAATCAAATTTTCTTAAATAATGAATGTATGAAGTGTTTGCAACATATATCTCCATTTCTACCTCACAAACTTAAAACAAAAAGCGGTTCTTTTAGAAACCACTTTTTAGCTTCCACTTAATGGCAGGAACTCACCTGA
>JAAYTS010000148.1 GCA_012517995.1 Clostridium sp. | reverse complement strand
TGTATCAGATAAATTGCTTTCAGTTTCAAGAGTAAATGTCCAGAGCGTTTCAGAAAAGATAGAGAATGTAGATGCTAAAATTGACTAATTGCTGATATGTCTTCCAGTTCATTATTCTCTAAATACAATATTTTTAAATTAGTAAGATTGCTAAGAGGAGAAATATCACTTATTTCATTCCAATTTAAATTTAGTTCAGTTAAATTAGAGAGGTTGCTAAGAGGAGAAATATCACTTATTTCATATCCAATTAAAGAAAGCTCCGTTATATGCTCAACATCACTAACACAGATATTATTAGAAGGGTTGTCAATTTTATCACGAATAGCAGATTCTAAATTTTTACACTTAAAATCAATAATTTTATTTTGACTTTCAGAAAAGTTACAACCTGTTGAAGATAAATAGATAGGCATTAATATTACAAATAAAAGTATAAATAACAATTTCTTTCTCATATTTATCATTCCCTTCGATTTTCTCAAGACAAAAAGTATAGTGCTTATATTTTAGGGACTGCATTGCCCAAGCATATAACTTTTTGTCTTATTCAACAGTATTTTTCTTTGTTTAGTTATAACTTAACAGTAATAATTAATATTATTGTTAAGTACATGTTATTTTTATCGGAAAACCAAAAGGAAAAATTAATCAAAAAATAAAAGGGGAAATTGGAATTAATGAAAAAAATTAAAACCAAGCAAGAAAACCTAGAAAGACTTGGATTGAAAAACACAAAAGATAGGGAATATGCAAACACAAGATTATCTAAAATACTCAAACATTAAACCACCCGCTATGCGGGCGAGAACAGAACAGGAAGTGCCATGAGGTATGATATAAAAGTCCTCCTAGGGGTAGTGGGAGCATCCGTGTCACCAAGGGTAAAGTAAATGGACACATATGCTAAGTATAAACAAATAACCATATAATAAAATCTTTTTGATACTTTGATTTTAATATTAGTTTTGAAACGATAAAAAGTCACTTATTAAAGCAATAGGTGGCTTTTTAAATGAGTATTAATAACCCTACTTTTTGTGATACTATATAATCAAAATTTTTAATCATAGTCTAAGAGCCTCCCTTTTTTTAATTTTGATTTCACATGGGTATCATATTCAACGGTAAAAAGAAACTCTTACATATCAGGCACCATCACGTCAATTTTGTGCCTTGTGAGATTCCTATAATGTAATCTGTTTGTGCCGTGGATTTCTGTCTATTTATTGTAGTAGATTCAATTTTGAAGAAATTAGAAATTTTTCTGTTTGTGCAAATGTCACAAAACTGAATAAATAAATATTTTTTTACTTGCATATTAAACCCATTCATTACATCAAAACCCTTGTTCAATACGAGCGGCGTGATTCAGCAACAAATTATATGTTTATATTTACCAAAAAATATTGTTTATATTAAATATGTTCGTGC
>JAAYTS010000269.1 GCA_012517995.1 Clostridium sp. | reverse complement strand
GTTTGATGTTCAGCATTCAGCTCAGAGATGGATTCGGGTAGGTACTCCACCAGTTTGCAGCAACCACTGGCTCTCTAAAGAAGCAGGCTACCCTACTAGTTCTCATCATTGCTTTTATATATTATACTATAGTTTTTCGATTATGCAACTATTTTGTAGAACAATTCTTGCATTGCGCTAATTGCAAGTTAAAGTGGAACGTTTATTATCACTGCCAAAATTTTAGAGCATTCTAGTCTCTTGTTCTCCCCTTAGGGGAGGGGTCATTGTATTTATGCCCTTCACTCTACCCCCAACGCTTTAAACACCGCATCTTCAGGGGTATTGTAGAAAATCAAATTAAAAGCACCAACTAATTCAGGCGGCACTGTGCCTAAATCAACTGCTGATGTTAATGGCAGCAAAATCTTTTTTGCGCCACTATCTAGGCATACTTGCAGGGTGTTAGCTAGATCATCTACCTTGATCAAGCTTCCGCCTATACTCATATCCCCTAATATAGCTAGGCTACTTATTGTTGGTTTCCCCAATGCAACTGAACAAACCGCTATCATAGTAGATAAGGTAAGCCCGGTAGTCATTCCAATGCCATTTAAGTCTTGTACATTAACCAAGTAGTCCTTTGTTGTTGTACTTATGTTTCCACTTATGGATTTGCTGTTAGCTCTAAGATACTTGTACGCTGTATCAACCGCTTCCTTGGCTTCCGAATTTGACCCCAGTCCTGTTCTTTCAAATTTACCACTACCTGCTATCATTTGTGTTTCTAGCTTGTACACTCCTAACATACCGGATTTACCGCGAGCTACATGATAAATATGTCCAGGCTTGCCTATGCCTTCTGGAATTAAGCTACCTCCACCTTGCTCAGGCACTGGTACATACTCCTCATCAAAGGTTTCATTATCTATATAGGAGAAGTTCACATCATAAAACTCCATACCACCTATTTTCTTAAGCTGTTCTTTTACTCTTCTTCTCATTTCCAAGGCAAATCTCAAGATTTCTTCAATATTTTCTTTTGTATAATCTCCATCTGGATGGATCAGTTTTACCATCCCCGATACTGTCCTTTTAACCGCTATGCTATCTCTCTGGTTTAGTTGATTACCTAATCTAAAATATTTATCATAGGCATCAGCATAGGATATTTTTCGTAATTCTCTCATGATCTCAGAAAAATAATCCGTTATAAAGCCGTAGTCATCTGTAAAAAAGTTTGGCTTGTACTTAGGAATCTCCCAGCCAGGTAAATAGCAATGCATACGATCTAAGAATGCAGTGTCTGTTCCCATAGCTTCTGGAAATGGTTCGAATAAGTGAGAGGTTTTAAGAAGAACATCCACACTTTGATTGATGTTACCCACAAAGGCAAAAGAAGCAGAAGCGTTTTTCTCCTCTTTTCCTCGAGCAAAAGAGCCAGATGCCATATAGTCTTTCATTATCTGAACTCCATCCTTGTCTTTAAAGCTAATGCCTGCTACTTCATCAAAAGCAACGCAATCCCACATGCCGACAAGCCCAACTTGTTTCGATGCCATGTTATAAAATAGATTGGCTACAGTAGTTTGACCACCTGAAACTAAAATGCTGTTAGGGCTGATTTCTTTATATATATGAGATTTCCCTGTTCCTCTGGGACCAAGCTCACAAAAGTTATAATTATTCTCCACTAAGGGGATAAGCCGTGCCAAGTGCAGCCATTTCTCTCTATGAGTTAAACGGTCAGGCTCCATACCCGTACTGCGTAGAACCACATCAATCCATTCTTCATCTGTAAATTGCTTTCGCGCTTCTTTTAGCTCATCAATATCTATACCTGGCATCTGGACAGGAGTTAATTTTCTAATAATAAAGGGTACACCCTGCTTATCTTCTTCATTGTAGAAATATTCCATCTGCACAATGCACCAAATACCTCCTGAAAGGAGTCTTTCATAATCAGATGGATATGTATTGGATATGGGTACTCCTCTGAGCCCTAAATTTGAAAATTCAGCCTCATATATATCTGTCTTATAATTTAGCTTTACAGAGACTTTATCTATAACTGTATAGCTACCAGTTTCGCGAAGTTTTGAAATGATCTTCTGTGCTTCGTCAGGTCTAACATAATTCCTAGCCAAAATATCCTTTACATTTTGTACGCCAGTTTCAACAACTTCATCATCTAAAGAAGAACAATACATTCCCAGCAAATATTCTAATACATAGACTGGAACATTCGCACCCTCTTTAATCTTTTTAGTTAAATCCTTTCGGACAATTTTTCCGGGGAAGTATTTTATTAGCTTGTCCAAAATTATATTCCTATCAGTTTTGTCCCCCATAATTACTATCCCCTTCCTTCTATATATCAAATCCGAAATCATCTGCAAAGGCAATGTCTATGATAACTTCGTGGCGGAAAGCTTCCATGCCTGTTGCTGTATCTGTAGCAACTAGATAATATTTCTTATCCCGTCTATACTTCTGATTCTTAAGGTTGAATCTCAGCTTAAATATTCGCTTTGCTGACTCCTTTTCCTTGCTATTAGCCAGATGTATTTCTTCGTTGGATATAGTCTCGCCTGATTCATCAATAAAGGATATCTTGTAGGTGGTAGGCTTGATTACATCACTAATGGCTTCTTGCTGAACAAAGTCCAGGTTTATAAGTAAGCTGGTTGTTTTAGGAAGCATGCTAATTAGTGATATCTTAACATTTTGACTTTCTCTGTATCCTCTAATAGTTTTTACTTGAACAACAGGTATTAAAATTTCTTGGGGTGAACTTCCACCATGAACAAAATTTTGTCCCCCTCCAGCCGCCTTAAATATATTGGATGCTACAGGGACAGTTATGCATCTGGTATCATTAGAGCCAAGTACATCAGACATACGAATACTTTTTGTTCCCATTACTTCATATTTATTATCAGATACGATAAATCTCTTATTAATTTGATCGTCTCTAGTAAAGAAACTATCTATCTTATCAGATTCAATGATTTTATTTCTTTTATAT
>JAAYTS010000021.1 GCA_012517995.1 Clostridium sp. | reverse complement strand
TTTCAAGTATAGGTTTGTCACCAATTTTAAGCATGGATTTAGAACAACTGTCTGTAAGAGGTTTTAATCTTTTTCCCAATCCTCCTGCCATAATCACAACTAAATTATCTTTTTTTTTTAACTTATTCATTTCCTACCCCCTGTTTTAATAGCATTTCTTACTTTGCAGGAATACCTTTTACTATTATATTTTCAGCAATATTTTTTGTTACTACAGCTCCTGCGCCAACAACAGAATTTCTGCCAATTATTTTTTTATCAGTAAAATTCCCCTGCAGTACACATGCATTTGCACCAATAAAAGCTCCTTCACAAAGCTTCACATTTCCCGAAATATTTGCACCTGGGCAAATTGTCACAAAGTCCTCCATTATACAGTCATGACCTATTGTAGAGTTGTAATAATAGATTCCAAAATTACCCAAACTCACGCTATTAGAAATTTTAACTCCCCCAAATATAACATTACCCTTTTTCTTTTCCACATCTTCTTTTTGCCTATATCCTAATGTGGCAAAAGGATGTATAAGATTTATATATTCAATATCATTAAATCTTTCTTTTATTTTTTTACGCACCTTAGTATCAGCTATTCCAATAATAAATTTATAGTTTTCTTTTGCTAGTAAGTGAACCTCTTTTTCATTTACTATTGGATAATCCCATATGAAGCCGCAAAATTTTGTATCAATAAAAACTATATTTTCAAATTTAAAATTCATTACTATATCCAGTATCTCTTTTGCCAAGCCTCCAGCGCCAAAAATGGCAATTCTCACTCTAAAATCACCTCATCTTTTTTATAATCCCTTGTTGCCCTATTGCCTGTAATTTTCCACAACTCCATAGGCGATATGCCATTTCCCGGTCTTTTCATCATTAGATTTTCATGCATAAAAAACTCCCCTTTTCTAATATCCCGTGCTGCAACAATACTTTTTCTCATAAGCCTAATATTTTCTTCCTCTGACATCATAAGCTTTTTATGGCTTTCTCCAATAGCACTTTCCACCTGACGTATCTCTTTTACCATCTTGCAAAGCTCATGAGGCTCTAGAGAAATTTTGTGGTCAGGTCCTGAAAGTTCTCTGTCAAGGGTTATATGTTTTTCTATAATTTTAGCACCTAAGGCAACTGCTGCTACTGCCACAGCCGTCCCTTCTGTATGATCTGAATATCCTACAGAAACCCTAAAGCATTTTTTTAAAGTTTTTATTGCTTTTAAGTTTATTTCATTAAAGGGTGGAGGATAACTGCTAGTGCAGTGAAGAAGTGCAACATTTTCCTCTAAAAGTTTTTGTCCTTCTTCTGAGTGATAGGCTTTTTTAAAATCACTTTTGGAAAAAACAATGGCATTAGAATATTTTTTGTACCCAAATGCAACAACCCCAAGGGCATTTTCTATCTCCCCAAGTGTAGACATACCCGTTGATATAATAAGTTTTTTGCCTGACATGGCAGCCTTTAGTAGTAGTGGTGCATTTGTAATTTCACCGGATGCAATTTTTATTATTGGTATATTTAACACTTCCACCAAAAAATTAAGGCTTTCCAAATCAAAAGGAGAAGATATAAATTCAATTTTATTCTTTACTGCATATTCCTTTATTTCTAATTGTTCTTCTTTACTTAATTCTAAATTCTTTAGCATTTCCAACTGGCTTTCACTTTTTTCCTTCCTTTGATAAAAAGCTTTATCTGTATAAGGTAAAACCACATGTTCAGCCACATATGTCTGAAATTTTACAGCATCCGCCCCTGCGCTTTTGGCCACATCAATAAGTTCTTTTGCCATATTTACATCTCCATTATGATTAACCCCCACCTCTGCTATAATATAAACTTTGCTTTTATCCATATAAACCAACACCTTTATTTTAAAAATTCTTATCAATATTTCAAAAATCACAAAACACTAAAGATCATAAAAATGTTTTTTTAAAAGTGCTTTATAATCTTTAATTGATTTTATTACTTTTATTATTCTTTTAGAACTTTTTCCATCCCCATATGGATTTTCTGTATCAAAACAGTTCATTACAAATGCTTTTTTTATAGCTTCTAAAATTTCATCTCTTTTAGGGGCACAGTTTATAACCGATGAAGCCATAAGCCTTCCCTTTTGCCTTTCACCTATGTTGACTGTAGGTTTTTTGAAAGAAGGTGCTTCGTAAAGTCCACTTGAAGAATTTCCCATCACAGCATCTACATGTGCCATAACACTTAAATACATTCTCTGACCTAAAGAGTGATAAATATAAGCATTAGAATGATTTTTAACAAACTTTTCCATTAGCTTTATTATCTCTCGTCCTTCCGGGTCAGCGTTAGATTTTGTAAATATAAGTCCAACCTTTTCACCTAAATTATCCAATGCGCTTAAAAGTTCTTTTACATTTTCCCTAGAAGGGATACTATCTAAAGTTTCCGGATGATAAGTAATAAGTAAATTTTTTTTGCGAAATTTTAAATTAAGTGCCTTTTCAAGATTTTCTTTTGATAATACCTTTGTATTTAAAATAATGTCTATGCCCGGGCTTCCCACATTGTAAACATTTTCTTTTTTTTCCCCTAGCTGTACTACCCTTTTGTAGGCCTTTTCATTTGTTACAAAATGCAGGTGAGACATCTTTGTTATGCTATGTCTTATACTTTCATCAAAAGCACCTTCAGTTGTATCCCCTCCCCCTATATGTGCAATGGGGATTTTAGATATAAATGCAGCCTGACACGCCGCCAGTATCTCAAACCGGTCACCTAGTACAACCAATAAATCAGGCTTTAATTCAGAGTAGGCATCTGCAAATCCAATTAATCCAAGTCCCATTGATTTAATAGTTCCTATTGGAGAATCGCTAGAAAGAAGAATTTCAATCTTTTTATCTATATTAAACCCGTCTTTTTCTATCTCTTTAAAAGTCAAACCAAACTCGTGGGATAAGTGCATTCCCGTTGCAATCAGCTGTAAGTGCAAATCTTCATCTTCAGAAATAGCCTTAATTACAGGGTACAAAAGCCCGTATTCTGCCCTGGTGCCTGTAACAACACAAATTTTACTCTTTGACATAGCCTTCTCCTAAATCTTCCCTTATAGATTATACCTGTATGATTTATATAATTTTAAATTTTCCTTATTTGAAAACCAATTTACCGTCTCTTCCAACCCTTTTCTAAATCCTTCTTTACCCCCGTACAAAAGGGTAAAGCCTAAAAGTTTTTTTGCTTTGGAGATATCTGCAACCAATCGCTGTACCTCACTTTTTGAAGGTCTTAAACGCTGTGCATCCTGCACAAATTCAACTTCTTTTCCCATAATTTCTGCAATTATTTTTCCTGTGTCTCCTATGGAAATTTCATAACCACTTCCTATATTAACCACATCTCCCACAGCGTCATCACACATTGCCACCTTAATAAACCCCCAAACAACATCCTTTACATAATTAAAGTCCCGTGTTGGCGTTAGTGCTCCAAGTTTTATTTTATGCACCCCTTCTGCAATTTGCGTTATTATTGTGGGAATAACGGCTCTAGCTGACTGCCTTGGACCGTATGTATTAAAAGGCCTTATTATGGAAACAGGAACATCAAAAGAATTATAAAAAGATAGTGCCATCTGGTCTGCCCCGATTTTTGACGCAGCATAAGGAGACTGGCCATTTAAAGGATGAGTTTCAGAAATAGGCACAAACTTGGCTGTACCATAAACTTCACTGGTGGAAGTGTGGACAATCCGCTCTGTGTTAAGCTCCCTTGCCCCCTCTAAAATGTTCAAAAGTCCTCCTATATTTGTATCCATGTATAATTTTGGTGCTTTATATGAATACGGAACAGATACCAACGCCGCCAAATTAAAGACAACTTGACAGCCTTTCATTGCCCTTTTTACTAAATAAGAATCCCTTATATCTCCTTCAAATATCTCTAAGCTTTTTTTTATTTCTTTTGGAAAATAATCAATCCATCCCCATGAATTAAATGAATTATAGTAAACAAAAGCCCTGACATCATAGCCTTCTAAAACTAAGTTTTCAACCAAGTGAGATCCTATAAATCCATCTGCCCCTGTAACCAGTATTTTTTTATTTTTTAAATTCATTTTATCACTCCAAAACATTGGTATAATAAAATTTTATTTAAGAAAAGCTTTTAATAGAACTGGTAACTTAAAACCATATAAAAACATATAATACATATAATAAGTAAATATATGAATCCAGATACACTTTTAATAAACAAAACACATACATAAACTTGAAATTTATTTTTATACTTTTTTTGGAGTGAAATTTATGTCAACCTTTGAGTCCATTAACTGCTTTCTTACAGATAAAGACGGCAATATATTAAATCCCTATGCACCCGGGGCTATTTTCTACAAAGAACTTTTTTGTCGAAAAATCTGCCCTGAAAAACAAGTGCTTTTAAAATCTGGAAAAACATCCGAAATATATAAGGTTACTGCTCTTGTTAAAGGCTACGTTGCAATTTGGCAAGATGACAAAATTTATTCATTGCCAATACAATTTAGCCAGATTAAACATTTGTATCTTCATGCCCCACCTCCTACCAAGCTATATTTTGAAGTGGAAGATTTTGAATGTAAATTTGATTTTGACTATTTAGAAAATCAAGACCATAAAATTATAATTAAAATAAAAACATTGGTAAAAGCATTATCTAAAGTGGATATTTTAGTTCCTGAAATAAAAATAAATAATTTAAATTTTTCAGACATTAACCTGGTATGCATCAGTGCCGACAGGGTTTTTGACTCTGTATTTTTCAAAAATAAATTCTTACTTAAATGTGACAAAATAAGGCTAAAGGCAGATGTATACCAGTATAATACTTTATCAGACGGGGATAAAAAAATATATACAAATGCTGATGAACTAACAGAGTACGGGAACAAAGGAATTCTAAACCCTCAAAAAGTTTCTTTTTCCAGCCTTTTTGTCAACGGAGTGCTACAGCCTGAAATAAATTATAAAATTAAAGAAGGGCTTTTAACTCTTAATACAAAAAATATACCGATAAAGAATTCTCCTATAATAATACCTTTTGTTACATTTAAAAATATTGATGGTTCCATTATTAAAGGTGTAACCTATCAGTACAACACCCTTTCTAATGGATTAAAAAGAGTATTTACAAACCAAGATGAATTATTTAAATACAGTAATAAAGGGATACTAGATCCTGAAGAAGTGTCTTTTTATAATTTATTTATAAACGGAGTAATGCAGCCTAAAATCAATTATACCCTAAAAAAAGGGCTGCTTATTTTAAAAACCAGGGATATTCCAAAAAAAGATGTTCATATAACTATTGAATTCATAACCATTAAAGATAAAAACAACCGGATTTTAAAAGCTCATTCATATGAGTATAATGCCTTTTCCACCAAAAAAAAAGTATACACAAATAAAGATGAATTAACCTACTATGGCAATAGGGGTATATTAGACCCAAACCTTGTATCCTATTACAACCTTTTTATAAATGGAGTAATGCAACCTAAAACCAATTACAGTGTAAAAAAAGGGCTGCTTATTTTAAAATCAAAAGATTCTCCTATAAATAGAGCCCCTATTACTTTACAATTTATCACATTATACAACTAATCTTTAAATTTCTTTAGTATTATTTTTTCTTTTTCTTTGACAGCCACTCTTTTATCTTTGCTTCATATCCATTTTCTGTAGGACTATAATAAACTGTTCCCCTCATTTTCTCTGGTAAGTAATCCTGCTCCACTACATTACCTTCATAGTTATGGGCATATTTATACCCTTTTCCATATCCTAAATTCTCCATACCCTTTACTGGTGCATTCCTAAGATGCATAGGAACTTCTCCAGTCCTTTTATTTTCCACATCATGCAAAGCTTTATTTATTGCCACATATGCTGCATTTGACTTAGGACTTGCAGCAACAGCTATCGCCGCCTGTGAAAGTATTATTCTAGCTTCCGGCATACCAACCATATGAACAGCCTGGGCTGCTGATACAGCAATTTGCAGTGCCATAGGATTGGCCATACCAACATCTTCAGAGGCACATATTATTATCCTTCTTGCCAAAAACATAATATCTTCACCTGCATAAAGGGCTCTTGCAAGATAAAATACAGCAGCGTCAGGGTCACTTCCCCTCATAGATTTAATAAATGCACTAATGTTATCATAATGTCCTTCTCCTGATTTATCAAATCTTACAGCCTTTTTCCCAACACACTCCTGTATTAAATTAATATCAATGTAAAACTTGCCATCAGCGTCCATAGTAGATGTTAAAACAGCCAGTTCAATAGCATTTAAAGCAATCCTTGCATCACCACTTGATGCTTCTGAAAGAAAATCTAAAACATCATCATCTACAACAATATCAAGATTTCCCAAACCCCGTTCTTTATCTTTCAAGGCATTTTTTATTATATTTATAATGGCCTGTTTTCCCAATGGTTTTAACATGAAAACAGAAGACCTGGAAATTAAAGCTTTGTTTACTTCAAAATAAGGATTTTCAGTTGTAGCACCTATAAGAATTATTGTGCCATCTTCCACAAATGGCAGTAAGGCATCTTGCTGGGCTTTATTAAATCTGTGTATCTCATCAATAAACAATACCGTTTTACCACTTTGATTTAAAATAGGGTTTTTGGTATCCGCAACAATTCTCTTTATATCAGCAACTCCAGAGGTAACAGCATTTAACTTTTCAAAATTGGCTTTTGTCACATTTGCAATAATTCTTGCAAGGGAAGTCTTTCCTGTACCAGGTGGACCATAAAATATAACTGACTTTATCCTGTCAGCTTTTATCATTCTATATAAAAGCTTCCCCTCTCCCACTATTTCCTCTTGTCCAAAAAACTCTTCTAATGTCTTAGGTTTCATTCTATGAGCAAGGGGCACTTTTTTTTCTATCATAAAACATCCTCTCCAAACTTTAAAATATTTTACTTTCCTTTAAATCCATAATAAAATAATTTACCTAAATCAGTTCTTAAATCTCTATCCATAGGTTTTGATAAAATATCTTTAAAGGCTTCAATATAAATTAAAATAGCTTCATTTGAAAGCTCTTTATCAATATCCCCTTCATTTTTACCCTGAATAATAAGAGACATAAAAACAGGTTTTAATTTTTCTTCATAATAACTTCCCATATATTCTTGTATAACAGGATAAGAACCTATTATAGAATTAACAAACTTCTCACTTAATAGTTCTGCAGCTTGGATTTTTATATGATAAAATCTTTCAAGTTTTTCTCTAAAGGTTAATTTACTTTCAATAAGTTTTTTTACTTCTTCCAATTGTTTATCTGCAAAATTAAAAAACACTTGTCTTACAAGCCCTTCTTTACTTTCAAAATAATTATATATAGTGACTTTTGAAACATTAGCCCTTTTAGCCACATCTGTAATCTTCACATTGTTTATTCCATAACTATTAAACATTTCAAATGCTATATTTATAATGTGTTTCATTTTCTCTTCTTTGCGCTTATCAAATCCATTCATACTCTCTTTACCTCCAGCATATCTTATAATACCAAATTTTTTGAACTAATTCAATGACAAAGTTCAAAATTCTATTGACAAAATAATAACTAAGGTGTAACATGAACTTATCAAATTAAAAAGTTCACTCTTTTATTTTGTTTATAGTGTTTTAAATATAATTTTTTTAAAATATATCACCTAAAATTTATAGTAATTTAAAAAGCTTAAAGGAGTTGGTGTAGTGATAGAAGTAACAGAGCTTTCAAAAATTTATTCCAATGGAAAAGGCGTTTTTGATATTAGTTTTAAAGTAGAAAAAGGTGAAGTATTCGGCTTTTTAGGCCCTAATGGTGCAGGAAAAACCACCACAATCAGAAATCTTTTAGGCTTTACAAACCCCACAAAGGGAAGTTGCAGCATTAACGGAATGGATTGTCGGAAAAAAGCTTCCCAAATACAAAAAACTTTAGGCTACGTCCCAGGTGAAATAGCTTTTTTTGATAATATGACAGGCATTAAGTTTATGAATTTCATATCAGATATGCGGGGCATGGACTGTACCAAAAGAAGAGACTACTTGATTGAATTTTTTGAATTGGAACCCAATGGGAAAATCCGTAAAATGTCAAAGGGAATGAAACAAAAAGTTGCGCTTATAACTGCCTTTATGCACGACCCTGAAGTTATTATTTTAGATGAACCCACCAGTGGGTTAGACCCTCTTATGCAGCGGCGTTTTGTACAATTAATTAAAGAAGAAAAAGAGCGTGGAAAGACAATTTTAATGTCATCTCACATATTTGATGAAGTTGAACGTACTTGTGACCGGGCTGCAATTATAAGAGAGGGAAAAATTGTCGCTTTAGAAAATATATCCACTTTAAAATCATCTATTAAGAAAAGTTATTTTGTAACTCTATCAGGTGATGAGGATATAGAGAAAATCAAATCCAGTGGATTAGAATTTAAAATTCTTGATGAAAATAGATTGGAGATTTTTATAAGTGATGAATTTAAAAAATTATTTGAAACACTTTCTAAGTGTAATGTTAAGGATTTAGAAACATCCTCACAGACACTAGAAGAAATTTTTATACGTTTTTACAACAAGGAGGGAAATTAAATGTCATGGAGTTTATTTAAAGTAAATATAAAAACAAATAAATTTATATGGATGGTTTTAACCTGTGTTTTTTGCTTTTACTTTGCAAGTATAATTCTAATGTTTGACCCGGAAAAAACAGAAGCACTAAACGAAGTACTAGACATGTTTCCCGAAGGTATGATAAAAGCATTAGGATTTGATGAATTTGGCACAACACTTTTAGCTTTTATCAGCAGCTATATGTATGGCTTTTTAATATTTCTTTTTCCTATGGTGCTGTCAATTGTCATCAACCACCGTATAATTGCCTCACATGTTGACAGAGGCAGCATGGCCTATTTGCTTTCCACTCCAAATTCACGGGTAAGAATTGCCCTCACTCAAGCTATATCCGGGTTAGCTTCAATAACCTTCTTTTTCATTATAACAACTTCCTTTGCCATAGTTGTTTCGGAGGTAATGTTTCCAGGTCTTTTGGAGATGAGTAAATTTATCATGCTAAATATTTATGCACTGCTAATGTATTATTCAATAGGAGGTATTGGCTTTTTTGCATCCTGTATAGCCAACGAAAGCAAATTAAGTCTTAGCATAGGGGTGGGAATACCTGTTGCCTTTTTAGTATTCCAAATGCTAGGAAATATAGGAGAGAAATTTAGCTGGATTAAAAATTTGTCACTATATACACTTTTTGACCCAAATAAACTTATTGAAGGAAGTAATTTTCCCTATATTGGAATGCTTGCATTTGCAATTATTGCAGCTACTCTCTACACTGGAGGTATATTAATATTTAACAAGCGTGATTTACCAATTTAACAGCATGTTTTAGGAAGGTATTCCTATTTACCTTCCTATTTCTTTTGCTATTAAATACTTAGTCATTTTTATGCCTTTCTCCACAATAAGGACAGTATAAATAATTTCTTCTTATATTTTTCCCACAAATTTTACAAGGCTGATGCTTTTGAACCAATCTTGTTACTATCAAATAAATAATAAGATTTCCCGGTGTATTTAAAAGACCAAATAATCCCCAAAGCCATTTGTTTTCTCCTCTTTTTGATGCATCCAAAAAAATCCACGAAGCTTGCGTAAAGAGTACCGCCGCCAAAACAAACCATAAATACATTGGTATTTCCAACAGGTTGTTCATAAGTCTACCTCCTTTGAAAGCCTATGCATTATAAAAAATGGAATCAAAATTGGTACAAATATAATAATAAAAATTTGAATGGTTAAAATAATTCTTCCATAGCCCATATATGCAGATATTCCTGCAGAAGATAATAAAATCACTGAAATTAAAGCAAAAACAATATAGTCTTTTATGTTTTTGTTTTTCTCTTTTATTTTTTCAGCTTCCCTAAAAGCCGCAGCAATTATCCTTTCATCAACTTGAATATCCCCTTCTTTTAGCGTCAGTTCATCTTTTGTCAGGTTTTTTGCCAGATTCATGCTCTCCCAAAGGGCAGAACATTCTTCACAATTTTCAATATGATTTTTTAATTCTTCATTCAATTCCTTTTCTCCATAAAAGAAGTCCATAATTTGTTTTTGTGCTTTTTCATGACTAACATCCATATTAAAAACTCCTTCCCCTTTTGTCTTTTACTAACCTAGTGAGTCTTCATAAAATCCCTAATCTTTTTTATGCAATAATGAAGTCTTGAACGTACAGTCCCCACAGGACATTTTAGTATTTTACTAATTTCTCTATAAGAATAGTTAAAATGGTTTTTTAAAATAAATACCATCCTCTTTTCTTCTGGTAGCTTTAACAGCACCTCCCAAATTTTTCTTATGGTTTCTTTATTTATAATATCATCTTCTAAACTTTTGGTATTTTTAATTAATGTTTTTTCAATATCTAGGCTACTTATCTTTTTGTTTTTTTTAAGCATGTCCTTATAAATATTTGATGCAATAGAAATAAGCCATGTTGAAAATTTTGAATTGCCTTTAAACTTTTTTATGTTCAAAATAGCCTTAACCATAACTTCTTGGGTTATATCCTTTGTAATCTCTTCATTCATAGTAAGCTTCAAAAGATACCCATATACTATTTTATAATTGTCATAAAGCAGCACTTCAAGAGAGTTTTTGTCTCCTGATTTGGCCTTTTCTATAAGTGCCTTTTCACTAAGTGCTTTTTTGCTCAAAAGAATATTTCCCCTTTCTGCCTATTACCATCAAACAAATTCTACTTTTTTAAATTTTATCACTGCAATTACATTGGACAAAACAATAAGAAAAATGGTAAAAATCAATGGTACCAACATTTCTTTTGAAGAAAAAACTCTAAAATAATTAGCTTCTTCCAAAAGCTTCCCAGGTGAAATATCCCATACCCTCTGACTAAACTTTAAAAATGACATGAAATATGTTAAAACCAATGTGGCTATTGCTGCAGCAAATGATTTTTTAAAAAAGCTGCTAAATAAAAATAATAGACTCAAAACCAAAATAAAGAAAATACCATATATAAAACCTGAAATAATTGCTGCTAAAAAGCTTCCATGAGTAAAACCAAAAATCATACCTGAGTAGCAATATGCAATTATCATCCCTACCACATTTATAATTATTAAATATAGTCCATATACCACAAGTTTACCGCTAATAACACCTTTAATGGTGCATCCCATTGAAACAGGGATTGTTAATGTTTTATCTTTTAATTCATTACACATTATACCCATAAGGGAAAGTACAATTATCAAGGTACTAATCTGAAAAAGGTTTTTTGTATAACTTTCCATGGCTGCTTTTTGGGAAAGTTCAATAAGTGTACTAAGGTCTATACCCTGCATCTGATTTTTTAATATTTCTGGAAGAAGTTTTAGCAATACTGGGTCTGATAATGAAAAAAACAAAACTCCTGCTGCTAGTATTAAAAATTTCTTTGTCCTTATTCCTTCAATAAATTCTTTTTTTATATATCCTTTAAAACATTTCATATTAAAAATCACCCTCTTTTATCTTTTAAATTTATAAAAATATTTTTAAACCACTGTTTTTAAATACTTCGTCATAAAAAAATATAATATTATAAGCTGTTTTAAACTATTTGGTTATATTTAAAAATATATCTTCTAAGCTATTTTTTCTAAGATTCATAGAAATTATGGCAATCCCTATTTCTGACAACATATTCATATAATCTTTACTATCTTTTTTTACATCTTTAATTTTTACACTTACCTTTCTGTTTTCACCAACCACTTCTTCTACAAACTCTTTATTTCTTATTGTATCAAGTTGCTCTTTACTTAAATCACTTTCAAATTCTATATCATATACAGGTTTAATATATCTCTTCATTAAATTATTCATATCCTCTTCAAGTACAACCTGGCCTTCTTTTAATATTCCCACCCTATCACAAACCCGTTCAATATCATTTAGTATATGTGTTGATAAAAATATAGTTTTCCCTTCTTTTTTTAAACACCATATTATTTCTATAACATCTCTTCTTCCCTGTGGGTCTAGTGCCGAAGATGGCTCATCTAAAAGCAGTATCTTTGGGTCATTGTACATTGCAACAGCAATTCCAAGTCTTTGTTTCATTCCTCTCGAATAGGCACCTATAGGGCGTTTAGCCGAATCAGTTAACTTAACCATATTTAGCATTTTTTCAGATTTTTCTTTAATTTGCCTCTTTGAATCCCCACACATTTCACCTACAAACTCCAAATATTCCCAAGAGTTCATGTACTGATAAAACTTCGGATCTTCTGGAAGATATCCAATTTCTTCAAATATCCCTTTTCTTTTTTTACATATTTTTTTATTATTTATAATACACTCACCCTTTTCAAATCCAATAAGTCCTGCCAGTATATTCATTGTAGTTGATTTTCCTGCCCCGTTTTCTCCAATAAAACCATATACCTCTCCTGGATTTACCTCTATATTTACACCTTTTAATACATTATGCCTGCCATAACTTTTAAAAAGGTTTTCTATTTTAATCATCTTCCCACCTCTTTCTTCCTGCCATAAGGTAAATTATAGGTCCTAGAGTATTTACAAACAGCACAATAAGCATCCACAAAACTTTATTTAAGTTTCTAACTCCCTTTTTTAGTATGTCTACAACACAGTATAGTGAAAGTCCCACTTGAAGTATAATAAGCGGCAGTAAAAGCTTTAAAATTTCTAAATTTGTCATATTATCAAACATAATTTTCACTCCTTTATTTTTCACTCTTTTTTATTTTGATAATATGACTTAAAAAAATTAAAAAAGTTCATTTTTTTTATATAAAAAAATCAGATGAAGTAAAAACTCCACCTGATATATTTATTTTAATCTTTAAATTTAATACTTTACAAAATTACAGCTTATATACCTTGTCAGATGAAAGTACCTCTATTCCGCCTTTTGTAAGTACTTCCACAGCTTTAGAACAATCTTCAACTCTCAATAAAACAAGTGCTTCATCGGATTTTTTTCCAACAAAAGCATACATATACTCTATCCCTATGGAATGGATTTCTAATATTTCTAATGCTTTAGAAAGTCCTCCTGGTTTATCTTCAACACCAATAGCTATAACATTTGTTGAACTTACAGTAAACCCATTTTCCTTCAATACCTTTTCTGCCTTTTCTGGATCATTTACAATAAGCCTTAAAATACCAAAATCTGTAGTGTCAGCTATAGACAATGCACTGATGTCAATATCGTTTTCTCCAAAGATTTTTGTAACTTCAGCAAGTCTTCCGGACTTGTTTTCTAAAAAAACTGATATTTGCTTTACATCCACAACCATCCCTCCTAGAAGTTATTTTTAACCTTTCTTTTATCTACTAACCCTCTTATCAATTACACGCTTTGCCTTTCCTTCACTTCTTTCAATAGTCTTAGGTTCAACTAATTTAACTTTTGCACCGATTCCCAATGTAGTTTCAATTTCCCCGCGTATTTTCTTCTCAATTTCTTCAACTCTCTTAACTTCATCAGAGAACATATTTTGAGTCATTTCAACCCACACTTCTAAAGTGTCAAGATTGCCTTCTCTATCAACTATTAATAAATAATGTGGTGCTGCTTCTCCAATTTCTAAAAGTACACTTTCAATCTGGGATGGAAATACATTTACCCCTCTTATTATAAGCATATCGTCTGTTCTTCCAGATACTTTGCTCATTTTAACAGCAGTTCTTCCACATTCACATTTTTCATAATTTAAAGAGGAAATATCCCTTGTTCTATATCTTATAAGCGGTAGTCCTTCTTTTGTAATTGTAGTGAATACAATCTCTCCTTTTGACCCTGGTGGAAGTACTTCTTCTGTCACAGGATCTATAATTTCAGGAATAAAATGATCCTCAGGTATATGAAGTCCGCTCTTACACTTACACTCACTAGCAACACCAGGCCCAATTATTTCACTTAAACCATAAATGTCAATAGCAAGTATTCCAAGTCTTTCTTCAATTTCTTTTCTCATATTATCTGACCATGGTTCTGCACCAAATACTCCTGCTTCAAGCTTTAGTTCTTCCTTTTTAATACCCATTTCTTCCATAACCTCTGCTATAAATAAAGCATAGGAAGGTGTACATGCTAAAATAGTAGTTCCAAAATCCTTCATTATCTGAATTTGTCTTTTAGTATTTCCACCTGATATAGGAATAACAGAAGCTCCTAATCTCTCAGCTCCGTAATGAACTCCAAGTCCTCCTGTAAATAGACCATAACCATAAGCTACCTGGATAAATGAGTGCATATTAGCACCTGCACAACATAGCGTTCTTGCCATAACTTCTGCCCAGGTATCAATATCCTTTCTTGTATATCCAACAACTGTTTGTCTTCCAGTAGTTCCTGAAGATGCATGAATTCTCACTATTTCACTAAGTGGTGTTGCAAAAAGCCCATATGGATATGTGTCTCTTAAATCTTGCTTATAAGTAAAAGGTAACTTTTTCAAATCTTCTAAAGACTTTATATCCCCTGGCTCAATACCCTTTTCTTGCATTTTCCCCCTATAAAAAGGAACATTGTGAAAGACCCTCTTAACAGTATCTATAAGTCTTTCTGTTTGAACTCTAGTCATTTCTTCCCTTGACATACACTCGAATGTAGGATTCCAGTACTGCATGTTTTTACCCCCTCCATTTTATTACATAAATCTATTTATTATAAAACATACTGCAAAATATTTATTTAAAACCTATTAGAATATTTTCTATTATTAATATTTTCTATTATTTTAAATTTAAGCTCCTATATCTAATTTTTGTTCCACTTCTTTTAATTCAAATACATTTTCCAAATGTTCTTTAGAAAACTTTTTGGTAATTAAACTCACTACAGGAACTGCAATTAAAGAAGCCAACATAGCAACGCCACCAATAGTAGGTGCATATGCTGCATTCATTTTTAAAATAATTGCTCCACCTACTGAAAAGGAAAATCCAGTTATTATACCTGCCCAAGCACCTGCTTTTGTAGTTCCCTTCCAATACAAACCATATAGAAAGGGTGCTAAGAAAGAACCTGCAACTGTTCCCCAAGAAAAAGACATCAATGTCAAAATAGCACTTGGTATTGTAGCAACAATATATGACAATGCAACAAACACCACACATAAAAGTCTCATAATTAGCATAACTTTTTTATCTTTCATATTTTTGAACAAAGTTCCTTTTATCAAATCTAAGGAAATGGAAGAACTTGATACAAGCACCAATGATGCAAGAGTAGACATAGAAGCAGAAAGAACCAACACAATAATTATTCCCATTAAATAGCCAGGTAAAGCTCTTTCAAGCATAATAGGTATAACATTATCAAGATTTAATCTTCCATTAACCATTATTTCTGAACTATCCACAAATAATCTTCCAAAAACACCTACAAAATAAGCTCCACCTGCAATTAAAGTTGCAAATACAGTGGATACTATTGTGCCCTTCTTAATTGCATCTTCATCACGTATTGCATAAAATTTATGCACCATCTGGGGAAGTCCCCAAGCTCCAACACTAGTAAGAACAACAAGGGATATAAGATTTATTGGATTAGGTCCAAATACACTTGTCAGTCCATCCCCCACTTCAGGAATAGCTGCAAGCTTTGAAAGTCCTTCACTAAGGCCACCAACATTAGGATGATTAACTACAAAGAAAACCATCATCAAAAGACCTATTATCATAATAATCCCTTGTATAAAATCATTTATTGCAGTTGCAACATATCCGCCTAATAGAAGATAAATTCCTGTAAGTGCAGCCATGGCAAGCATGCACATATTAAATGAAATTCCCAAAGGCTCTCCTATTGTTGTAGTAAAAAGGTAACTTAATCCCTGATACACTGAAGCTGAATAAGGTACCAAAAAGAAAAATATAATTATTGATGTAACTATTTTAATTGCTTTACTATTGTATCTTTTTTCAAAAAATTCTGGCATTGTAGAAGCTTTTAATTCATGAGTCATTTTTCGAGTCCTTTTTGCAAGAACAAGCCAAGCTAAAAGACTTCCAACAATTGCATTTCCTACGCCTATCCAAGTAGCTGAAATACCATGTTGCCAGCCAATTCTTCCTGCGTAGCCAATAAAAATAACTGCCGAAAAATAAGCAGTTCCATAAGAAAAAGCACTAATCCAAGGTCCCATTTGTCTTCCACCAAATAGGAAATCCTGCACGTTATTTACTTTCCTTCTGCTGTAAATTCCAGTGCCTATCATAATTGCAGCAAAAAGTCCAAGAAAAATAAGTTTAATTGTTAAATCCATATCCTACCGTCCTCCAAACTTTAAAATTCCTAATATAACCATGCTACCTAACTATATAAGTTATAAGTCTATTCTACAATAAAAGTTAGAATAAATAAAGATATAATTTAAATTATATCTTTATTTATTCTATGAAAATACTTTTATATTGATTAATTAATTATATATAATTTTTTTTAATACTTTAAAATAGTTTTTGAATTAAATCCCATAAATTGTATTCACTAAACACAGAAACTGCAACTAAAGATACAGTTGACATAATTTTAATAAATATATCCAAACAAGGGCCAACTGTGTCCTTTAAAGGATCTCCCACTGTATCACCTATAACGGCAGCTTCATGGGCAGGAGAGCCCTTCTCTGAACCTTCTATGGCACCAGATTCGATATACTTTTTGCCGTTGTCCCAAGCACCCCCTGCATTACCTGCAAATATAGCAATCATAATAGCAGATATAGTACAGCCAATAATTAAACCACCAACAAATTCAGGTCCAAATATAAAGCCACACAACACTGGAACAGCAATTGCCATTAAAGATGGCACCTTCATTTCACTTATAGCCCCTTTAGTTGAAATTTCAATACATGTCTTGTAGTCAGGTTTGTTTTTGCCTTCTAAGATACCTGGAATCTCCCTAAATTGACGGCGGACTTCATCAACCATTTTGCGGGCAGCTTTAGAAACAGCTTCAATGAGCATTCCCGAAAACAAAAACGGTAAAGCTCCACCTGCAATTGCTCCAGCCAAAATCATAGGATCAATTATATTCAATATCAAATCAGTACCAATTTCCTTATAAGAATAAAGATAAGAAATCATCAAAGCCAAAGCAGCCAACGCACCAGACCCGATAGCAAACCCCTTACCTATTGCAGCTGTAGTGTTACCAACTGAATCAAGGGTATCTGTAATACGGCGAACTTCGTGGTCTAGTCCTGACATTTCTGAAATACCTCCGGCATTATCAGAAATAGGACCATAGGTATCTACAGATACTGTTGTTGCAACAAATGAGAGCATACCAGCCGCAGCCATAGCAACACCAAACATACCAGAAACATAATAGGAAATAATAATACCTGCACCTAAAACTACACAAGGCGCCATACAGGATTTCATACCCACTGCCATCCCCTGAGTAATTGTCAATGCAGGTCCTTCTAAAGATGTATGTGCTAAGTTTTGAGTGGGCTTATAGTCTGAAGAAGTATAATATTCAGCAATAGCGCCAATGATAACTCCCGCTGCCACACCGATAGTAGCAGCAATCCAAGGTGAAACCCAACCAAGAGAAAAATTAACAGCGCTAAGGTCAGAAAAGCCGCCAAATAATAGTTTAGACAACGCTAAACCTGATACAATAGTCAGACCTGCTGAAATATAAGTAGCCAGATTCAAATCCTTATGAGGATTCTCAGACATCTTAGACTTAAATAATACAGTTGCTATACCTAAACAGCAAGCAACTAGTCCTCCAGAAACAAATGCTACAGGAAATAAAATCATCTTTGATAGCAAACCCTCAGGAATATTACCACCATTAGCCTGTGCAGAAAGAATTAAGTAATATGCTAAAATCATACATGATGCAATAGATCCCACAAAACTTTCCAATAGGTCAGAACCCAGTCCTGCTACATCTCCCACATTATCTCCCACATTATCTGCAATAGTAGCAGGATTACGTGGATCATCTTCTGGAATATGTGCTTCAGTTTTACCCACCAGGTCAGCTCCCATATCCGCAGCCTTGGTGTAAATACCTCCACCCACACGGTTAAACATTGCCACCATAGAACAGCCAAGTGCATAACCTGAAAGAGTCATAGCAAAAGGTATAAAAGAAACCCCAATCCAGTTGGTGACCAAATCGGTATTACCTAACTGCCCCATAGCTAAACCAAAAACAATATAGACAATAATCAATCCTAAAAGAGCAAAACCCGCCACACTAAGTCCCATGACAGATCCACCGGTTAAAGCTACTTTAACGGTTTTTCCTATGTCCTTTGTTTTGCGGGCTTCATTGGAAACACGCACATTTGCATATGTAGCAATTTTCATGCCAATCATACCAGCACTTCCACTCATGATAGAACCGATAATCAAAGCAACAGCGGCATGCCAACTAGTAGCTATAGCCATAATTACAGCCACCACTAAAACTACAGTATACAAAACTCTATACTCATAGTTAATAAATGTGTTTGAACCAAGACGGATGGCACTGGCAATTTCTTTCATATCGTCAGTACCTTCGTCCATTTTCTTTACTTTTGCAAAGTTAAATGCGGCAAAAGACAACGCCAAGACAGTAGCAAAAATGAATAAACATACAAATGACATTTTATTTTAACCTCCGTATAAAATTTTAAGCAAAAGTACTAACCTTTTGCATAGAGTTGTTTATAAGATAATGTGCAAATTTTCCACAAATGTAGCTACGCATCTACTAGAAGGTGTAGAACGTTGTTATAAAAAAGTATAAACCTTCCCCTAAATTGAGTAAATAGTCTGTAACTTTTGCATAAAAATATCATATGACAAAATTTAAAATATTTCAAGTGTTTTTTCTGTAAAATTCAACATTATATGTTTAAAGGTTTCATATTAATAAAATTTAATTTTAAAATTAATTACTCAGGCTTTTATAACATTTTCATGATTCCCTCTGTACACACCTCTTGTATCTATTATTAATTTACTATGCTCTAATATAAAACCATAATCAAATGCATTATGGTCTGTACTTATAAGAACACAGTCCATCTTTTCTAAATTCTCCACTGTTATTTCTACAGAGTCTAAACAGAAGGAGGGCTTTCCTATTTTAGGAAGCTTTTTAACATAAGGATCGCTATAAAAAACATTTGCCCCCTTAGATTCTAATATTTTTATTAATTCTATAGATGGTGATTCCCTTGTATCATCTATATTTTTTTTATACGAAAGTCCTAAAACTAATATATTAGAGTTTTTTAAAGATTTTTCACAATTATTTAAACCTTCAATTAGCTTATTAACAACCCATCTTGGCATCATAGTATTAACTTCTCCTGCCAATTCAATAAACTTTGTACTAATTCCATATTCCCTTGCTTTCCAGGTAAGATAAAATGGATCAATGGGAATACAATGACCACCTAGCCCAGGTCCAGGATAAAAAGGTGTAAAACCAAAAGGTTTTGTGGAGGCAGCCTTTATCACTTCCCAAATATCTATGCCCATTTTATCCGCTACAATTTTCATTTCATTAACAAGTCCTATATTTACTGCCCTATAAATATTTTCTAATAACTTTGTCAATTCTGCAGCCTTAAGGGAATTTACTGGTACCACTCTTTTAATAACACTTTTATACAGTTCCACTCCAATTTCTAAACATATTTTTGTAGCTCCCCCCACAACTTTTGGGACTGTTTTTGTTGTAAACTTCAAATTCCCTGGGTCTTCTCTTTCAGGTGAATAAACTACATAAAAATCTTTACCTATTTTAAATCCTTTTCTCTCTATCTTAGGTATAATTTCTTCTTCTGTTGTACCAGGATAAGTGGTACTTTCTAAACTTATTAATTGTCCTTTTTTCAAAAAAGGCAATATGCTATCCACAGAATTGATAACAAAAGACAAGTCAGGTTCCCTATATTTATTAAGTGGTGTTGGAAGACACAGTATTATTGCATCTACTTCTTCCACTTTTGATAAATCAGTAGTAGCATAAAGGCAACCATTTTCTACACTATTTTTAATTTGATTATCATTTATATGTTTTATATAACTTACTTTTTCATCATTGATTTTTATAATTTTATTTTCATCATTGTCAAATCCAATAACCCTGTATCCTGATTCTGCAAAAGTTAGTGCAAGAGGAAGTCCTACATAACCTAAACCAATAATACCTATTATGGCTTTTTTATTTTTAATTTTATCCTTAAAAGAATCTAAAAGCCCCTTATGATAAATCAATTCATTAAAAACATCCGCTAACTTCTTTGTAAGGTTCTTTCGCTCAAATTCTAAAATACCTTCTTCTATTTTATAATCTTTTAATGTACCATCTTCCCACTTTTTATATATTTCTAGAATATAATTTTCCATGCCATGATAATCATTAAAATCAAAATTCTTTCCTCTACCAGTCTTTGTAAGAAGTTCTTCTGTAACACTTTCCCTAGGGGACAAACCTATTATAGGCTTGCATAACCTTAAGTATTCAAAAACTTTGCCAGCATGAACGGTTTTCCATTTTTCTTCTTCTCCTATTATCAGCAATAACAAATCAGCACTGCTTGCTTTTTTAAGACTTTCTCCATGATTTAGATATCCAATAAATTGAATACATTCTTCCAAACCTTGTTCTTTAACATATGCTTTATATTCTTCATCTTTATTTGTATGTGAAAAATAAACCATTATTTTATGTTTATGTATTTTATTTGTATTAACTAAGTTTTTAATTACATTTATAAAAGGTATTGGAGAGCGGTTACCATATAAAATGCCATTATGCATTATGGTGAATTTCTCCTTTTTATCGTCTTTATCTTTTTTCTCTGATATTTCTTTAAAATCTTCTTCATCATAACCATTAGTTATTGTAGTTACCTTATCATATTTTAAATTAAATATTCTTTTGTAATTTTCGGCTGCACCGTCGGTAGTTGTTATAATTTTATCAGCAAATTCCACTATTTTCTTTTCCATTTCACGCAATATACCATAAACTATATTTTTTTTATTTGGTTTCATCATAGGATTATTTGTCCACTCATCTCTAAAATCAGCTACCCAGGGCTTATTCAATTTCTTCTTTAAATAATATCCTACAATATGGTCAGAATAGGGTCCTGATGTTGAATAAATTAGATTAATTTCATCAAAATTGCAATAATTATGAATTTTCTTTATAACTTCATTTGCCCAAGGTATGTGAATATCAGGCAAAAGTAACCATTTTAGGCCCATAAGCTTATTTTTATTTAAAATTGAAATATATTTATTCAAAATATTTATAGGTACTATTTTTGAATAAATATTAAAAAGTTCATTAGCATATAAATTATCAATTTTATCAGGTCTATCTATTCTTATAATTTCCATTTCTTTTGGGATATCTGTAAATAATGTTTTGTCAAAAAAAGGTGCTTTAGTGTCACCTACTGTAACTACAACAGGCTCCCAATCATAATTTCTTAAATATTTAGTAAATTTTAAGGTTCTCTGCACTCCCGAACCACTAATAGGTGGATACACATATGCTATAAAAAGGACTTTTTTTCTTTTAATACATTCACCATTCATTTTACCACCTCTTTTTAT
>JAAYTS010000328.1 GCA_012517995.1 Clostridium sp. | reverse complement strand
GAGCGTGTAAAAGGCAAGGATGATATCATCACTATTGGTATGCGTGGTGACGGTGACGAAGCCATGTCAGACGAGACTGATGTTCAATTGCTGGAACGCATTGTAAGGAATCAGAGGGCAATTATCGAAGATGTTACAGGACGCCCAGCAAGTGAGACTCCTCAATTATGGGCCTTGTATAAGGAGGTGCTGGACTACTACGATAATGGTATGCGTGTGCCGGATGATGTAATTATTCTGCTATGTGATGACAACTGGGGTAATGTGCGTCGTCTGCCCAATGCTGAGGAGCGCAAGCATCCCGGTGGTTGGGGTTTGTACTATCACGTTGACTATGTAGGAGCTCCACGTAATACAAAGTGGCTTAATGTTACTCCTGTGCAAAATATGTGGGAACAGCTTCAACTGACATACGATTACGGGGTAGATAAGTTGTGGGTGCTCAATGTTGGTGACCTTAAACCAATGGAGTATCCTATCACACTGTTCCTCGACATGGCATGGGATCCGAAAAGCTATACAGTTGACAACCTGCTTGACCATGTGTACAACTTCTGCGCTCAGCAGTTTGGTGCAGATCAGGCTCAGGAAGCAGCCCGTATCCTTAACCTGTACAGCAAGTATGCAGGAAGGGTAACTCCAGAAATGCTCGACAGACGTACATACAACCTGGAAACAGGTGAGTGGAAGCAAGTTGTGGATGAGTTTATCAAACTGGAGGCTGAGGCTCTGCGTCAGTATCTGACTCTCAAGCCGGAATACAGGGATGCTTACAAGCAGATTATTCTTTATCCGGTTCAGGCTCTGGCCAACCTGTATGAGATGTACTATTCACAAGCTATGAACCATAAGCTGTATGCAGAAAACAATGCTGCAGCCAACTTCTGGGCCGACAATGTTGAGCGTACTTTCAAGAGGGATGCCGAACTGGGATACGACTACAACAAGGTTATGTCGGGTGGTAAGTGGGATGGTATGATGACCCAGAAGAAGATTGGTTATACTACCTGGAATGATAATTTCCCAGCTGACAAGTTACCTGAGATTTACCGAATATCCGAGCCTGAAAAGGCCGTGGGTAGCTATGTGTTTGAACCTTCCAACGGCTATGTAGCCATTGAGGCCGAACACTATTTCAAGGCTGTTAACGCTCCGGAAACCGAGTGGACTTGCATTCCATATATGGGACGCACGCTTAGTGGTATGGCACTGATGCCTTATACAAAAAACACTGATGGAGCTGCACTTTCCTATAAGATGAAGTTGCCCGAAGGTGTCACAAAGGTTACTGTTCGTGTGGTAGTTAAATCTACATTGGCTTTCAGGAACCTTGACGGACACAGGTACAACGTAGCACTTGACGGAGGAGAAGCCGTTACTGTCAATTTTAACTCAGACCTTAACGAAAAACCCGAGAACATCTATTCTATTTTCTACCCTACGGTAGCAAGCCGCGTGGTAGAAAAGAAGGTGGAGCTTGAAGTTCCTGCTTCAGAAGACGGAACTCATATCCTTACCCTTTCTCCCCTTGACCCGGGTATTGTATTCGAGAAAATCGTTGTAGATTTTGGAGGATATAAGCCATCCTATCTGTTTATGAACGAGTCTCCTTCAAAAAGGGAGTTGTAATTTCTAGTAAGTCCATGGGATCGCTCGATTCCATGGACTTATTTTCCTTCTGACGCACCTGTTGTTTCAGAATGTTTTGTTAT
>JAAYTS010000327.1 GCA_012517995.1 Clostridium sp. | reverse complement strand
GCTATGTTTGTGTGGCGCGGAAGCCGAAGTGTGAGGGCTGTGGCTTGAAGGAGGTTTGTGCTTTTTATCATGGTAGTCGTAGTGCAATCTTGCGCCTGACATAAAACACCTGTTCACTTCAGTCGTTTCACTAAAAACATCGAACTCGCCTTCGGCTCAAACAGCGATGTTTTTGACGTTGCACTCCTTTGTTCACTTACGGTGTTTTCTGTAGGTCGCTATCTTGCACTACTTCCTTTCCTGAGTTGGGGTTTGCGGCATGCCAGCTGCGCTGCCGCTTATTTCCAAAGGCCGTTGGGGTAGAGGCCTTGCTCGTGCAGGCTTTGAAGGGCAGCCTGTACGTCGGGCTTGTCCTCCTGGTAGGTAACGCCGAACCACTTGGCGGGGGTGTTGATGATTTTAACTGTGGCTTTTTGGACTTTTACCAGCTGGTCGGCTGCGATGTTGAAGTAGTATTCGGATTTCATTTCGCTCCCTTTTTCGCGGAGGAAGTTTTGGAAACCTTCTTCCAGGTGCTTGAAAAAGTCGGGTTTGAAAATCCAGAAATTCATGGATACGGGCTCGTTGCCGCTCAGTTCTTCCTTCTGTTCCCCTTCATAAAAGAAAATGCTTTGCCCTTCTTTGCCAATTTTGGTGCGTTCGGTGACTTTGGTGAGGTTGCCGCTGGCATCGGCCTCACATACGCCGCGCGATACGGTGCCAAAATCGCTCAGGGTGTTCTTTAGGGCGTAGCCAATCATGGCGTATTCGTTGTCGGCCTTACTGTTCTGTATGAATTCGATGGCCTGGGCATAGGCGTCCTTGCCGTAGAAGTCGTCGGCGTTGATGATGGCGAAGGGGGTGGTGATGGCGTCTTTAGCCATGAGCATGGCGTGGCCGGTGCCCCAGGGTTTTTCACGGCCTTCGGGAATGCTGAAGCCGGCGGGTATTTTGTCGAGACTTTGGTACACGTATTCGGTGGCTATTTTGCCTTTTAAGCGTGGCTCAAAGCGGTCTTTAAAAGCCTGGGCAAAGTCCTCCCGAATGACAAAGACCACTTTGCCGAAGCCGGCACGGATGGCGTCGAATACCGAATAGTCGATGATGGATTCCCCGTCGGGTCCCAGTTCGTCCATTTGTTTGAGTCCGCCATAACGGCTTCCCATGCCGGCAGCAAGTATCAAGAGTGTTGGTTTCATAGCAAATGTTTTCGTTGTTGATGATTCTACAAAAATGCGAATAATCCGGGGTTTATCAAAGTCCGATTACTGCCCTTGCGTGTAGTCGTTGATGATGCCTTCGGCCAGCCAGTTGGCCAGGGCCTGGCGGTTCGATTCGAGAATGAAGCGTTGCTGGTCGCGAAAATTACGGATGTTGCCCAGCTCAATGAAAACCGCAGCGGGATTGGTCCGGCGCAACATATAGAGATTGCGGTCACTTACTGTGCCTGAAAAACCTCTTCGTGGCTGGTGTTTCTGATAGTTTTGCTGGAGGGTGCTGCGCAAAGTTTCGGCCATGTCCCGTCCTTTTTTGCTGCGGGCGTGGTGGTAGAAAAACACATCGAGTTGCTTGTTTTGGCTGCGACTGTCGAGGTGAATTTCGATGCAACGTTGGTAGGCGGCCTTTTCTTCTTTGGCCAGTTGGTTGATGACACGGGCGCGCTGTTGCAGACGTTCGAGCTGGTCGAGGGGGATGGTCTCGCCCTGTACGGTTTCGGAGCGATCGGGTGCCAGCAGGTACCGGAACGAATACCGTGGGTGGTATCTTGTACAATGAGGTGGACGGTGGCATGGTGTTCCATAAGTCTGCGGGCCAGTCGGAGCGTGATGTCGTAGGCGTACTCGTCTTCGTACAAGTCTTGTTCGCCGTAATGTCCTATGGCCCCGGGGTCGGGGCCACCGTGTCCGCTTACCAGGTAAAAAACAGCCCCTTTGAGCCGGTCGTCTATAAGCTTTACGGTTTCGTGTTCGGCGCCAAAAAGAGGCTCTTTCCGTTCTTTCAGTACCACCGGTATCAGGTAGTCGCGGTGCAAATAGAGTCCCCCGTTATTGTCGAAACGCCCCTCATTCAGTTTTTTAAAGTCTTGCAGATGGGTGGCGGGGTCGAGCTGGTGCCGGCGCAGGAAGCTCCATATTCCTTCTCCCTCGAGGGGGCGTGCCACCAAAAGACTGTCGGTTTGTTGGGCTGTGATTGGGGACCCCAGTGTAAGAAGGCTTAATAAAAGCAGGATGCTGCGCATAGCTACGGTGTTGAAAGCCGCAAAAATAACGCTTTCCTTCTAATCGCTCAGTGTTTTAGCTGGCAAATGCCATATTTTTAAGGGGGCGCGTGATGCTTTTTCTGAGATTACGCAATTTTTGGAAACGCAGTTTGTACCAGCCCAACTGAATAATGCCCCAGAGGGGATTGCTTTGTCGTGCTTCGGCATAATAACTGGCCAGCATGGCCATTTCGATGGGGGAGGCGTTGAGTCGGCGTAGGTTAGAGTAACCACGGTGACGCAAGCCCTTCTGATTGAATTTCATTCGGTTGATGTCGACCAGACTGAAGTGCCACTTTTCGGTATGGGGCCGAACCAGTACGTTGCCTTGTCCCAAATCGAGATGCTTCACCCCCTTGAGGTGGAGTTGCTCCCAGGCAAAGTGCGCAAAGTCGCGCAGAATCTCTTCTTTGGCGGCCATTTTTTGTCCAAAGACCCCGGCCAGGGTGAAGGCATGTTCCTGATAGAGCGAGATGTAATAGCTGTGGGTAAGGAAGCCGAAACGGTTGCGGAATTCGAGCCAGGCCAGGGGCTCAGGTGTATCGATGCCCAGTTTTTGCAGCTTGAAGGCATTTAGGAAACTTCGTTTGGCCTTGCTTTTTCGCAGCCAGGCATATACGATGCGATTAATTGGATTGGCCGGGGCAAAGGCTTTTACGCAAAGGCGATGGCCTTCCAACTCAATGACTTTAATTTCGTTGCGTATTTTGTATATGGTGCTGCCTTCTTCCGGAAACCATTTTTGAATGGTGGAGAAGTGTTTTTCAATCTCCTTGTATTTGGGATTAATGCTGTAGTGCAACATAGGTCGATTTATTGGTATGTTGCAAATTTAAGTGGCCGCTGGGCGCACTTGGGTTTATTGTTCCTGAAGGGTTGCTTTTCGCAGCCCAAATGACTGTTGGAATAAGTTAAAGGTCCGCCCAAATGCGTGCCATGGAGTGACCGGGGGCCTCCATATTCAGGTTCAGGAAGTAGCCAAAGGGGGTTTCGGCCACCTGGTAGTCGCCGTTTTGCAGGCGCGCCCGGGTGGCAGCAAACAGCTCCCGGGTAAAATGAATGGAGGCTTTGGAGTCGGACAAATGGGCAAAGGAATGCAGCACAATTTGTTGGCTGTTATTTTTTCGGGCCACCCATTTGAGGTGGTTGCTCAGCTTTTTTTCGCGGCTGCGCAGGTCCAGCGCTTCATCTTCTTCCTCTACATGGATATAGGCTACGATGCAAGCAGTAAAGCGGCCCGGGAGGGCCGCTTCGTCTGCTGCTTCATGATTTTTATCGCCGATGGTATAACTGAAATGGTCGGCGTAGAAACACAATACTTTCATGAGCTAAATCTGAGCTTATTCTTTTACAATGCCTTGCATAATTTCATCATAATCGCTGCCTACTTGTCGAAAAACCTCCATGCTGATGCCGTGCTCCAGTTGAGAAAAATGTGCGTAGTTGGTCCACGATACATAGGTCTTCCCATCCT
>JAAYTS010000300.1 GCA_012517995.1 Clostridium sp. | reverse complement strand
GTTGTTGAAAAACCCGTGGCTGAGAGAAATTTTGATATGCAAGTATGGGATGAAGAAGAAGTTCGTAAGTTTCTAGCAGCGACCCGAGAGGTTGGCATCGAGGCGGAAGCATTTTATACCATCGCTGTGGAAACTGGGATGCGTAAAGGTGAGATCTGCGGGTTGAAATGGGACGATGTAGATTTTACTAATCGAACATTGGCCGTAAAAAGAACATTGCTAAAAGCAGGCCCTGAACCGGTTTTGGGCCCCCCTAAGAACGGAAGGGGTAGAGCCATCGTTATTTCTCCACAAGCTGCGAGTCTACTAAGGAAACACAGAGCGAAGCAAAGTGAATTGAAGTTAAGCGCAGGAGATGCCTATGCAGACAAATGCTTTGTGTTTGCCAAAGAAAACGGAGATCCTATTCAGATAAACAATTTTGGTCAGAGAAGTTTTGCGGACTTGATTGAAAGAGCTGAAGTGAAGAACATTCGTTTTCACGATCTTAGGCATACTTGCGCTACGTTGCTATTAGCCAACAGTGTTAACCCTAAAATAGTACAAGAGCGCCTAGGACATTCGGACATTAGCATGACACTAAACCGGTATTCTCATGTCACACCCACAATGCAAGATCAAGCTGCTAGATTATTGGGTGATGCGTTGCAGATTTGATCGCTCGGAAGCGGCTGGGCGATGGTTCTTGTTGTCCCAACCACTTTTTGTGTATTTGGCCCGATTAGGCAATTCTGACCATTTAAATCCAGATGCCGATTTGCTTATCGCGTCTATTTCATGGTATAAATAAGATAAGTATAAGCTTGGAGTGAAAGCAATGGCACGAACAAAAACTTCTTCTTTTGGCACTTCAAATCGGGAGGCACACGATGCCTCCGAATTTTATAATCGCAATATTTACGGGAACGATTTGTTTTCAGTCTTCGCACAAATGAGTGACCTCTTTGCTGCAAAAAGTACAAGGGTGGTTGAAGAACGGCCGCGAGAGGAATGGGTAAACCGTATTTTTTGTCACACATCTGAGGATATGTTCCATGTTCCAAATAACTCTGTGGGATTAGCATTTACATCACCGCCATACAATGTGGGCAAAGAATTTGATGAAGATTTGGGATTGGTCGAATATCTTACCCTTATTGCGAATGTCGCTACAGAGGTATATAGAGTCCTTACCCCAGGAGGCCGTTATGTGATCAACCTAGCTAATCTCGGAAGGAAGCCTTACATTCCGTTACATTCTTACTTCTATGGAGTTCATGCCGCATTGGGCTTTCAACCTGCAGGCGAGATCATCTGGCAAAAAGGGAAGGGTATGAATGGAAGTTGTGCTTGGGGATCGTGGATGTCAGCGAAATCCCCGCGATTGCGGGATATTCATGAGTATCTATTAGTATTTACTAAAGAAGGATTTAGTCGTCCAGATAAAGGAGAATCAGATGTTTCAAGAGAAGAGTTCATGAGTGGGACGTTGTCGGTGTGGAATATTCCTCCGGAATCGGCAAAGAAAGTAGGCCATCCTGCTCCCTTCCCTGTAGAATTAGCAGATAGGGTAATTAAGCTATTCTCATACACAGGGGATGTAATATTAGATCCGTTTTGCGGTTCAGGGACAACTTGTCTGGCCGCTGCGCTCAGTGGACGAGCTTACGTCGGATACGATATACTTCCGGAATACTGTGATTTGTCAAGGAAGAGGATAGAAGTCGGAAAGTGAGGTGTTGGTGTTGGCCAGTATAAAGACGGAGGCAACCGAACTATCTGTTGCTTTCGGCTTAATAGGTGTTGCCCCGGAAACGGCGTATTTTGAAGATGTTGAGTCCAGATTTGAAGGCACGTTGTCACGGGAGAAGTTTGATACTTTCCAACACGCATACATTAATGACGAAAAGCTCAATCCATTATGCACTTCCCTCTACGAAATTGCGGAGGCTACTAGAAACGTCTGCCCGGATCTATTTCCCGAGCAAGCCAACGTTAGATGGTATGGTCCCTTCCACCAATCTAGGACAGTCACTACTCCCCAAGATCTGGTAATGGCCGCAACGGCTATTAGTGTTAAAGAAAACAGCATGGTTGTTTTCAACCTTTCGCCATACAACCTCTTTATTTCTATCCCCAGTGGCTTGGTGTTGGCCTCCAAGACAGAAAATTGGTATTCGAGAACGGCTCCCAATGAGTATCAAAGTCTTTTTGAATTGGTGAATGAAAAGACAGGGTTTTATTCAGTTTCCGAGTTTGATCGTAGGGCTACTAAAGAGGTGGTTAAGGGGCTTCAAACGCACATTAAGCATCTTGATGAAGCTCAAACTAGCCAGTTTGGACAGCAATATGTGGAATTGTGCACACATGTTTCTCTTGCATCTGCTAACATTTTCAATCAAACACTTGAGGCCACGCTCCAAACGGTACATGGCACATCTCTTAAAGATGAGTTACTGCGCTATTTTCTTAGGTTAGATGCTATGCCATATGTTTTAATAGGTCTAGAAAGAAACCGACCCTTTTCCATTTTGGTCCCTAGCATTACCCAGTGGAAGAGAGAGTGGCAACTCGGGGAAATTACAGCAGCTTCAGACCCCAGTGCTGGGCAAAGTGTTGTGCGATTTAGTTTAGTTGTCACTAGGGGGAGAGCACGCACAGGAACAACACTACCGTTTCACGCGGAGATTAGGTGGAGCCACGGTAAATTCGGGGGAAACCCCGAGGCCAAGCTTTATCGAGACTTTGCATGGCGTGACGTTCCAGGATTCCGGCAGATTGTCGGATGTACTTCGTAATGGTTTTTGCCATCTGATCACGACATAGGCACAAAAAAACGTCACCTATTCTGGTGGCGTTTGTCATTTTCCAACATCTGGCTGATGGTCATTTTATGAGCAATTATCTTCGTGAATAAACAAAACCCCTGCTTAAGAGGGGTATAAATCACATTGGTGCCGAAGGTAGAATTAGTCGAGAACATTTTGGGGTCGAGACTAGATGATAGGAGAAGGCTAGTACGTCTGGGAGTTTGCTAATTGATGCTAACATTTATTAGCCTTGGTTGTTTTAATCACGTTCATGATCGGGTGACGATCGGGAGTGCAACTAAGCAACAAACCACTTATGTTAAGTGTCGGAGGGGATTAGCCAATAGTTGTAGAATATGACCTTAGAAAACCCATAGTTTACTTGATGTAACAGTTTTCTCTTATTATCGGAATCGATTAGTAGGAGGTCAAGCAGTTTGGCACAGATGTGAGTTGCGAATATTCTGGATGAAATTGGAGAGGAAGTGTTGCCGAATGCAGTTGGTCAATCCATTTACCCCTTCGACAATCATATCTGATCCGGATGCATTTTACGGACGAGACGATGAAATGCAAGTATTAACTCGTGCATTACAACAAGGGTCAATCGCAATTCAAGGACCTGTCGGGATAGGGAAATCATCGTTGTTATCGAGGGTATTGTTGCATATGGATGGGTTTCTATCAGATGTTAGTTCACAGATTATCATTGCGGTTGGACATCATGATATAAAGACTGTTGATGACGCCGCACGCATTATTCTGGAGGAATTATGTCATGTGGATAGCACTCAAAGAAAGTTAACTATTGGAATTCCTAAATTGGCTACATATGAGTCGCAGGATGCAAATTCGTTTTTTGAAACGGGAAGGTATTTATCGGCCTTAATTAGGATTCTCGAAGACCATCCACCACCAGGCACTCTAGATAGGGTGGGTTATCTTGTAATAGCAATCGACGAATGTGATAAATGTGCTAAGCCTATCGCACAGCTAATGCGACAACTTCTTACACGTTTTCAGCTCGGAGGTAAAGATAATCTTAGATTCGTTGTTTCTGGAGTTAGTCCGTTTTTTGACCAGATGGTAAATGTAGACCAAGGGATATCGAGGTTCATTTACAAGACCTTGGTAGTGGGTAAAATTGATGAAGAATCTAGTAGTAGTCTGTTAAGGGACAAGCTTGCAATAGTTAGACAGAGGGCCGTGGATGATGGAATTGATATGACTATCGATCCTTCTAC
>JAAYTS010000147.1 GCA_012517995.1 Clostridium sp. | reverse complement strand
TACAAAAAAACTCGGCTTTGTAAACCGAGTCTCTTGGCCTGCCCGAGACGATTCGAACGTCCGACCTACGGATTAGAAGTCCGTTGCTCTATCCAGCTGAGCTACGGGCAGATAAATGGAGCGGGTGAAGGGAATCGAACCCTCGCAATCAGCTTGGAAGGCTGATGTTCTACCATTGAACTACACCCGCAGTTTATTAAGTTTTGTCTAACTTTGCGCTGACTTTTTATATTATACAGACATTAAATCAATTTGTCAACTGCATTTTTTATTTTTTATAAATTTTTTTACACTTGATAATACTTCATATATAAATCCAAAGATTATACAAATAACCAAAGTTTAAACTCTATTTTTAAGCTCCTGGGCCATCAACCTTAAAGCCTTGCCTCTATGACTTATTTCATGCTTTTGCTCTGGTTCCATCTGTGCTGTAGTCATATTAAACTCTGGTACATAAAATAATGGGTCATATCCAAAACCATTTTTGCCTTCTGGTTTAAAACCTATATACCCTTCACAAACTCCTTTTACGGTAAATTCTTCCCCATTAGGTAGCACCACTGCAATAGCACATACAAATCGTGCTTTTCTCTCTTCATATGGCACATCTTTTAAAAGTTCCAGTAATTTATTATTTTTATCTTCATCACTTGCATTCTCTCCTGCAAATCTGGCGGAATAAACTCCTGGAGCACCGTCTAAATAGTCCACCTCAAGACCTGAATCGTCTGCCATCACTATTTCACCTGTCATTTTATGTACTTCCCTGGCCTTTATCAGTGCATTTTCTTCAAATGTAGTGCCACATTCCTCAATGTCTTTTGTTATACCCTCATCAACCATAGATGCAACCTGAAATGGAAATTTGGCTAATATTTCTTGTATTTCTTTAAGCTTCCCCTGGTTCTTCGTCGCCACTATAAATTTTTTCATCTTTACTAACTCCCCCTACCTCACTTGATATACTGCCTAATACCTCTTTTTGAATGGTTATAAGCTCTTTTATACCCTTTTGGGCCAAAGACAAAAGCTTATCTAATTGCTCTTTTTTGAAAGGATTTTCTTCAGCTGTTGCCTGGACTTCTATAAACTCATCCTTTTCAGTCATTACTACATTCATGTCAGTTTGAGCACCAGAATCTTCCACATAACATAAATCAAGCATTTCCTTATCTTCAACAATGCCTACACTTACAGCTGCTAGAAAATCTGTTATAGGTATTTTGTCTATCAAACCCTCATCTTTAAGTTTTTTGCACGCATCAACCAAAGCTACAAAACCACCAGTTATAGATGCGGTTCTAGTTCCCCCGTCGGCTTGTATTACATCACAATCTATAATTATAACTCTTTCTCCAAGAAGATTAAAGTTTACAACAGATCTTAAAGACCTTCCTATTAATCTCTGTATTTCATGGCTTCTGCCTGAAAGCCTTAGTTTATTAATGTCCCTTGTATTTCTGCAAGCCGTTGCCCTAGGAAGCATGGAGTATTCTGCTGTAACCCAGCCTTCTCCTGTGTTTTTCTTAAATGGAGGTACCTTATCATCAACTGTAGCAGTACAAATAACCTTTGTATCCCCCATTTCAATTAATACTGAACCTTCTGCATGTTTAGTGAAATTTCTTGTAATTTTAACTGGTCTTAATTCATTTTGACCTCTGCCATCAATTCTCAATATTTCCCCAACCTTTCTATAACATTATACTTCATTTATTTTATTTAAAATAGGAATACCTCTTGAAATATCTGTTCCTTCAGGAAGTTTCCCTTCTTTCCCTTCAATTATTATTTTTACTTTTTCAACACCTTCAATTTGTTTCATGCTATATAAAATTTGATTTATTATTGCCTCTTCTCTGGAAGTTCCACCGTAATTTTTGATTTCATTGTTAAAATTCAATATAAGGGTGTTTTCCTCTAATTTGCTGTCTATCAAATTAGCACCTGAAGGCAAGGAAGAAAACATCTTTTTGTCATCATAGTCTTTTCCAAGTAATCTTATAATTTCGTTGCATATTTCTTCTTTTGCTATTCCTATATACTCAAAAGACATTGGAACTAAATAATCAATTTCCCCTCCTTCATTTTTATACAAATACACATCAATTTTTTCTATCTTTTCTTCTGCATTAAGTCTTTTTGAGTTAATCAAAACATTTTCTCTGTTTAAAAGACCAGAAATATCAGTTCCATATTTAAGTATATCCTTTTCTCTTCCTTCTACAAGTATTTTAACACCATTAATATTTTCAAACTCCGTCAGTGCATATACAATAGAAGAAATAATATTTATCTCCTCTATTTTATCCTCATATTCTAAAAATTTCTCATTAAAATCTACAATTATAGTGCCTTCTTTTATATTCATTCCTAAAACCACAGTGCCTTCAGGCAACAAGGCAAATAATTTATAAGGCTGTAAAGCATGAGCGTTTTCCTCATTTTTAATCATGCTTTCTATGACAGCCCTGGCTATACCTTCCTGCCTTTTAATTTTTCTTGTAATTGGCACAACAACATTATCACCATCTCTATAATAGCCGGTTATTTTCACATATTCATCCTCATTTGGTTCTTCATAATCATCATCTTTATATTCTTCATTATATTCTTCATCCTCTTCTTCATAGTCTTCCTGTATTTCCTCTGATTCAGAATATGGCGAAACATATGTATCAAGTATTTCATCATCTTCTCTTATGTATTCAAATTCCTGGTTATTATCTGTAACATTGTCCACCGGCATCTCACATGCATTTGAAAAAAACAAAATTACAAAAATAACAATGCTTATAAATCTCCTCATTAATTATCTACTCCTTATATATTAAAATGTATTCTATTGTAAGTATAGACAAATAATGAGGATAATATAATTTTTATTATTATTTTTATAAATTATATTAACAAGTTTTTATTATTTTATTTATCGTTATATCCATTAATATTGTTTTTGTGCCAATTCCATGCAGTTTCTACTATCTTTTCTAAATCATTCATTTTAGGCACCCATCCTAATTCTCTTTTTATTTTTTCTGAAGATGCCACCAAAACCGCAGGGTCTCCTGGTCTTCTTGGAGAATCAACAGCTTCTATAGGATGTCCGGTAACTTTTCTCACAACATCTATTACTTCTTTTACTGAAAAACCTTTTCCATTTCCTAAATTATAAATATCACTTTCACCTTTATTTCTAAGCTTCTCAAGAGCTAAAATATGAGCTTGTGCAAGATCAGAAACATGAATATAATCTCTTACACATGTTCCATCTGGAGTATTGTAATCATTTCCAAATATTTTGATTGATTCCCTTTTTCCTAATGCCACCTGAATCACTAGTGGAATTAGATGAGACTCTGGATTGTGGTCCTCACCTATTTTGCCGCTTTCATGAGCTCCGCTGGCATTGAAATATCTTAATACAATATGTTTTATTCCATATGCCTTATCAGCCCATTTTAGCGCTTTCTCAACAGCTAGTTTTGTCTCTCCATAAGGGTTTGTTGGAAATGTATTGTCTTTTTCTTGTATTGGAATATTTTCTGGTTCACCATATGTTGCTGCCGTTGATGAAAACACTATTTTATCTACTCCTGCTTCCTTCATTCCAGTCAAAAGGTTTAGCGTTGCAACAACATTATTGTTATAATATTTTAATGGATTGGCAACACTTTCGCCCACTTCAATATAAGCTGCAAAATGTATAACCGACTCTATATGGTTGTTTTTAAAAACACTTCTTACAAAATCCATATCCCTTAAATCGCCAACTATTAATTTGCCGCCTAATACTGCCCCTTTGTGACCTTTTTCTAAATTATCAACCACTATAACTTCTTCATTCTTTTCAATTAGTTCTGCCACAGTATGACTACCAATATATCCTGCTCCACCTGTAACTAATACAGCCACTATAACACAACCTTTCTATTAATATTATCTTACATTGATTTATATAAAATATATAATAACACAACTATAACACTTTTTAAATCTTACCATAAAAAAGAGGCTTAAGCGCCTCTTTTTTATGGTGTAAATTAATCCATTTCTTCTAATGCCTGTAAAATTGATTTACAAAGGGCCTCTGCGGCTTTTTGCCTGAATTCTGGTGTTTTTAATCTTGCCATATCATCAGGATTGCTCATAAAAGCAATCTCCGCCAGTGCAGCTGGCATGGTTGTAGCCTTTAGCACTACAAGATTCGGTCTTTCTATAATTCTTCTATTATTTGTGTTTAAAGTGCTTACAACATGATGCTGAATAATTTCTGCAAATCTTTTGCCATTAAAGCCTGTATCACCAGCTTTTTGCGGATAATATAAGGTTTCAGTCCCTTTATGACTGGAGTAAAAGGCATTGTTGTGAATGCTTAAAAATAACACAGCATTGAGGCTATTTGCAATATAAGCTCTTTCATATAAACCAACATATCTGTCATCTTCCCTTATCATGAAAGTTTTAACACCATGTTCTTTTAACAGTTTATTTAATCTTAGTGCAATATCTATATTTAAATCCTTTTCTTCTATTCCTCCATGTACAGCCCCCGGCTCCCTTCCTCCGTGCCCGGCATCTATAACAACCAGTCTGTCTTCTTTTGAAGCAGGCTTTAATAAATTGATAGCTGTATTTTTAACATCACTTCTATAAATTATTTCAAAATGATATTTTTCTTTGGTGTTAAACTCTATGCTTGTTTGATTTTTAGATGTATCCTTTATTATTTTAACACTGTCAACAATACCGTCTTTTATAATAATAGTTCCTGTTCCTATGTCAGCTAAATTACTTGGAAAGGTTATTGTATATCTTTTACCATTTAAATCATACTTTCCAGTATAAAGTTTCTTTAAATCGCTTCCACCTTCTGTAAGTTTAGCTCCCTCAAGTATAAAATGCACTCTGTCCATATTTCCGAAATAAGCTACATTCTTAATATTTGCCTTTGTAACATATATATCTAATCTTGTCTTTAACTCTTCTGCCCTGTATTGTGCACCTGCAGGTACTTCAATAACCACTCTTGCAATTCTCTCTTCAAATTGTGCATACCTTATGCTATTTATATAATTGCTATTAACATTAATTATCTGTTGGTCTTTTTCTGCACAGGCATTAGGTATGTCTATTACAATTCTTTCAGGATTTGAAAGCTTAGATATCCTATAATCTTCATAACCTTTACTAAATCCTATCATAACTTTATTGTATCCTTGATCCCTTTCATAAACCACACTTATTCTGTTTGTCAGGTAGGAATCATCATTTTCATCAAAATCCCATATAACATCTTTTTCTTCTTCTGTATTTTCCTCTATGTCCATATCCACATCTTCTGTATCTTCATCTACTTCTTCTATGTCATCTTCTACATCTTCCTCTACATCCTCTTCTACATCTTTTTCTGCATCAATGCCCATAACTTTTAAAACAAACCTGCCAGTTTCTTCACTTATTGTATAACTAGAAGCATCATTAAGATTGATAAAAGCTCTAGCAACTTTATCACTATAAGATACATAGCTTATATTCTCAATTAAATCACTTTTCACCTCAATAATCTGTTCTTTAATTGGTGCTAAAGCATCTGGAATTTCAACCATAATTCTGTTGTTTTCTAATTCTTTATAAACACTGTAGCCACTATATTCATTAACATTAAACTCAATCTCTTCAAAATTGCCTCTATTAAAATGGTTAACAAATAATAAATTTTTCTCTTCATTTTCTCTATCACTGTTTCCTCTGGTTGCTGGTGGAATATCCAATGACATATCCTCAGTAATAGGAGTATCAGATACACATACCACAAGCTGTTCCTTATCTTCTATAATTTTATAATAAGGCTTTTTAGATGTATCTATAACAACCCTTCCCATATTCTTTTCTGGTTCACCACATCTTACAGCTTGAACAATAGTGCCTTTTATTTCTGTTCTTGCAAGACTATCATCTATAACTGCATTTGGTATATCTACTACAATCCTGTCAGGAGATTCTAAAATAAAGTGCTGATAGTCTTTATACTCTTCTATAGGTATTAGTACCAACTCATAATCAGACTTATTTATATAAAGTATGTCCAATTTATTTTTTTCACCTAAATTTTTCTCTTCAAAAGGACTAACATTTAGTATCAAATTATTTTCATTTTCCATTATAGAATATTGGGAATTAGCTTCTTTTAAATTCAAAACAACTCTAGCTGTTCCAATATCAAACTGCTGGGAACTTATTGAAGCTATTAAGTTACTGCTTGGCTTTATATTTTTCCCCGTATCGGAAATTTTAGTATTAGGAAAATCAACCACTATTCTTTCAGGGTTTGAAGCTCTCTGAATTCTATAATCCATATTTTTATCTAATGACATTGTCACAGTGTCACGTTCATTAATTCTTATATGTTTTACATTTTCTAAATTCGCAAGTTTTTCTAAATCATAGCTGTCTATTGAAATTTCCTTTTTGTCATTATCAAATCCCACATTCATATTTAGTTGTTCCCCTACAAAACGTAATGGAACCATAGTTCTGTTATTGATGATTTTAGCAGGAACTTCCATTTTTATTTCTTTGCCATTAACAGTAGCAATGAAACTATCTATAATTAGTTCAACATCATTGCCTCTATATGAAACTAAAACTTTCCTCTCATCATCATACCAGTAAACTTTTGCTCCAAGACTTTCAAATATTGCCCTTACAGGAACTAAAGAACGATCATTCATTATTATCGGAGGCATGTCAGAATCAACCACTTCACCATTAACCATTAAACTGTAGATATTTCCTAAGTACTTATGTGTTGCTCCATCATAAGTTAAATAAAGTTCCTTTGCAAAAGCCCCTAAAGGAGTTAAAATTAAAGCTATGCTTATTAAATAAGCAAACAATACTTTCTTAGACATAAATTAAACCTCCTGATTATTATCTTTTGTAATTTTGTTAAAATTTTGCAAAGCATTTTCAAAGCATTGCTTTTCTCCCTCTTATTTATCATAGTTCGACGAAATTTTAAATTTTCCTGTAATAAATTTTGTTCTTAACATAGTTGTAAAAGAATTGTAATGTGGACTTTTTTAAAAAAATAATCTGCCATAAATAAAAAGCCTAATTAAATTAGGCTTTTTGCAATAATTTCTATTTATTAAAATCTAGTATGTATAAATATATTTTATAAAAATTTAAATTTTAAACTATATTATAATGTTATACCAACAGCATTTACAAGAAAGTTTAACTTTTCACCGTTTAGATTTTTATTAATATCAATTCCATCTATATCTAATAATCCAACTGGATATACAGGCACTTGTAACACCTGCTCCATATATTCGTTTAATCCTTTAAGCATTGAGCCACCGCCAATTATAAAAATCTTTCCTACCTTTACTCCATAGCACCTGGCTTCATAAAAAGTCAGACACATATATATCTGGTTTAAAAGCTTATCAACCACTTCTTTTAGAACTTTATATACCTTTACATGCTCTTCATTTGTAGTATGTGGAGGTGGAACACTGATACCATACATCTTCTTTAATCTCTCTGCTTCAATTATGGATTTAAAAGCATTTTTTGCAATTGCATCGTCTAAATTTGTGCTGCCAGTAAGTATAACTTTATTAAACTCTAATATCTTATTTCTCAAAATATTTATTATAGTAGTCTCTGAACCAAAGTCTATAACAGCAAAAGCATCTTTATTAAGATTTTTTCTGTTTGGGTTCATAAATTTAATGTTGTCAATGTTAACTTTTATATCTCTATTGAAAAACTTTGCAGTACTATTAGCTGGTATGTCTACAGAGATTGGCTTTAAACCTAATTCAAAAAGTACATCTATGTAGCTGTTTATTATGTTTTTTCTAACAGCAGTTACGAATACCTTTACCATTTCTTTACCATTTTCATTGAGTTCTTGTAAAACCTTGTAGTCTATTTTGTGTTCATTCGGGTTAATTGGCATTTGGTCGGTAATAGTATCTAGAACAATAGTATCAAAATCTTTCTCTTTAGATTTTTCAATGAGAAAAACTCTGGATATAATACTTGTTCCAGACATAACAATTTTGGATTTTTTAACTTTCATTTTGTTTTCCCGTATTATTCTGCTTATCTCACTTGATACAGCATCTACGTTTTTAATTACTCCGTTTTTAATACAGTTCATTGGCGTGGGTGCAATACCAAAGTTTTTAATATAGACTTCATTATTTCTGTTTACTGCTACTTCTACAACCTTGATATTTCTGAACCCTACATCAATGCTAAGATAATTGTTTTTTAAAAATGGAAACAACATACATCATTAACTCCCTTACACATAATAAACTACACTCTACATCGTTTACTTCTAATATTAATATTAATCTTAATCTTAATTATACAATAACACAATTATGAAAAAAAATCAATAATTTTGTATTAATTATCCATGTGATACCGTTACATTTTTCTATGTATGAAAATTATATGTTTACCATTATTATATCATCATTTTCTAATTTAAAAAAGAACAAAAATTAGCATAAAAATTAAACACAAGAAGCATGTTGTTTATCATTTGTATTTGGTATAAAAACATTGTGTATTGTATGTTTATGTTAAGGAAAAAATTTATGTCTACATATATAATATATATTATTATATAAAAAATCTAGGGTTTTTATAAATTTTTTTTTGTTTTTTTTAAAATATTTATATGGTTATTTCTCTAACCCCTGCCTTCTGTAGGATTCCAGTTAAAAACACAGTTTTTAAAATTTTAAAAATATTTCCCAATAACATTATACTTATCCTTTTTGACAATTATACATCAACTATTTAATTTGGCATAAATTAAAAAATACTAATAAAATTACTCATACTCTAATCCAAAATGCTCATAGGCTAATTTTGTGGCTATTCTTCCCCTTGGTGTTTTGTTTATAAATCCTTTTTGCATAAGAAAAGGTTCATAAACATCTTCTATAGTTTCCGCCTCTTCCCCTATGGTTGCTGCTAAAGTATCAAGCCCTACAGGTCCTCCTGCAAACTTATCTATTATGCTCATTAGTAGATTTCTATCCACTTCATCTAAGCCTATTGGGTCTACCCCTAAAGCTTCAAGACTGGTTTGGGCAATTTCCTTTGTAATAAATCCATCTCCCTTTACCTGGGCAAAATCCCTAACCCTTTTTAAAATTCTGTTTGCAATTCTAGGAGTTCCCCTTGAGCGCTTTGCTATTTCATAAGAAGCTTCTTCATCAATTCCCACATTTAAAATACTTGAAGACCTTTTAACTATTAAATCAAGTTCTTTTTCATTATACATATCAAGCCTGTTCATTACTCCAAATCTATCACGCAAAGGAGATGTAAGCATTCCTGCCCTTGTAGTTGCACCTATTAAAGTGAATTTAGGAAGATCAAGCCTTATAGAACGGGCACTAGGTCCTTTTCCAATAATTATGTCAAGAGCATAATCTTCCATGGCAGGATATAATATCTCCTCTACACTTCTATTTAGTCTATGAATTTCATCAATAAACAAAACATCATAATCACCTAAGTTGGTAAGTATAGCTGCCAAATCTCCGGGTCTTTCAATAGCAGGTCCTGAAGTAATACGTATATTAACACCAAGTTCAGAGGCAATTATACTTGCAAGAGTTGTTTTCCCAAGACCTGGCGGCCCATATAAAAGTACATGGTCCAATGCCTCTTTTCTCCTTTTGGCAGCCTCTATAAATACTATAAGATTTTCTTTTACCTTTGTCTGACCTATATACTCATTAAGCCTTCGGGGTCTGAGATTTACCTCTTCAACATCTTCTGCATTTAATTTACAACCAACAAGCCTGTCCTCCATATTAATTTCTACCTCCAAACTTATCTTGTTCTAAACTCCACTTATTCCACTTTGCTTTATTTTATCACTAGGCTTTTTAATGCATCTTTTATAATTAATTCTAAGTCTGCATCTTCAGAATAAGCTGCTAAAACTGCCTTTTCAGCTTCGCTGGCTGTATACCCCAATACCATTAAAGCATTAACAGCTTCAGTTCTCTTTGAGCTTTTCCCATCCATATCACTAATTTCACTTTGATCTACAGCCAAAGAGGTTAACTGTTCTTTTTTTATTTTGTCTTTTAATTCTAATATCATTCTTTGAGCGGTTTTTTTGCCTACTCCTTGAACCTTTGTAAGTGTTTTTATATCATCTGTAATTACGGCAAGTGCAAAATTTGACGGGGAAATTGAAGACAGTACAGAAACAGCCACTTTTGGACCAATCCCCGATACCGTTCTTAGCAGCTCAAACATCTTCAATTCTTCCCGTGTACTAAATCCATATAGCGCCATAACATCTTCTCTTACATAAAGAGTAGTATAAACCTTCACTTCTTCCCCTATAGAACCTAATTTTTCAATAGTTGATAAGGAAGTAATAATTTCATACCCTACACCATTTGCTTCTATAACTACACAATCATTATATTTGTACTCAAGCTTCCCTCTTATATATGCGTACATTAAAATCCTCCAATCAAAATATTTAAAAATATCTTTTATCGCATTAAACTTGTCACCTTATGGGAATTTCCATGACAAACAGCCACTGCCAAAGCATCTGCTACATCATCGGGTTTGGGTATTTTTTCAAGATTCAAAATTATTTTTATCATCTGCTGTACCTGTGATTTTTCTGCTCTTCCATACCCCACTACCGACTGCTTTACCTGAAGGGGAGTGTATTCAAACACTTCTACATTTGATCTGGCTGCTGCAAGTACCGCAACTCCCCTACCCTGTCCAACTGTTAAAGCTGTCTTTATATTTTTATTAAAAAAAAGTTCCTCTATAGAAATAGCATCTGGTGCATATTTTTCAATAATTTCCTCCAACCCATTAAAAATACACAATAGTCTTTGGGAAAGTTCCATAGAACTACAAGTTTTAATAGCACCATAATCTATTGGTACAAATTTATTGCCTGTATAGTTTACAATCCCGTATCCCACTATTGCAATTCCAGGGTCAATTCCCATTATCACCATTTAAATTTTCATCTCCTGTTATATAATTATACCTTAACGTGAAATAGCAATCAAAATAAGTTATACTAAAACTAAAATATATTCTAACATACTTAAGAATGTATTTGTACGAGTAAAGGAAAAAAGTATCGAAAAAAAATTTTAACAAATATTTAAGGGAAGCCTTAAAAGCTTCCCTTAAATGTTGTCACTGTCTCATGGACATTTTTAATTTTAATTTGTTTTTTCCCAATACCACATTAACACTTGAAATTTGAATTCCTTTTTCTCCAAAGTTTTTGAGTAAATCCCTTTTTATCATTTTCATAAGTTTGTTGTACGAACCCGAAAACCTTCTTTCCAATACCATGACCATTACCTCACAATATATTGTTATTAAAACTATCATATATCATTTCCCATGTATTGTACAATATTTTCCACATGGCATTTAGAAGGTTTATTTTAAGATACTTAAAATAAAAACTTTGGAATTATTAATTAATGCTGTTTAGCTTTCTTATCTAATGCTCTTCCTAAACTATACCAAGAATCCCTCAATTTAAACCTCATTTCCTCCTCAAGAATTCTCTCAATAACATCATTTAATTTTTTTCTCATCTGAACATATTCAACAAATTCGAATTCTGGTTTTTTTAATAGCTCTTCCATTTCTTCAATCCATTCATTAATATGTTGTGAACCAAGAAATTCTTTGGCTACCTTCTTTTTCATATGAGAAACAACCAGCTTTACAGCTTTTCTCTTAACATCTTCATCTGTTTGAACTTTCCTCTTTCTTTCTACAGAAGTTTTATTAGAATCAGCTTTAGCCATTAAAAAACACTCTCCCTACTATAATATTATTTTAAATATGTTTAAGGCAGAATGTGTAATCATTCCACCTAATAAACTTTTCCCTTCTCTATAAACGATGAAAAAGGCTTCTTATTTTAAAGATCTGTGTATTGTAGAATATCTCCCCACAATAATCAGCATGCCTCTATCAAATTGTAACAGAATACCAAACCTACAACAGATTCACTATAGGCATAACTAATATGCATTATATGCATTATATGCTTTATGATATTTTAAAAACCTATATTTTAAAAAAGGTGTATCTTTAATAAAGCAGGTAGAAGTAAACCCACCTATTAAAGAAGTGTCTAATTATGATTATAATACATTTTCTCTTTTAATGCAAATACAAGAAAATTTATTAAATGCATCCCAACTTTAGAATAAGAACATCCTTTTTGGGATATTTTGAAGTTTTAATATGTTATAAGCTCTTTACCATCAAGTTTATCTAAATCTACATTTTCCACCAAACTTTCAGGTACTGCCACAGTATTAGCATTTCCATCACTTACATACTGTTCTTCCCTGGAAAGATTTTTCAACCACCATGCCAAGTCTGCATCAACTGGATTAATGCCTGATGCTCTCACCCTCTGAATGGAAGAAAGATCAAGGTTTTTGCTAACAGGTGAAAGAGCTGGGGACCATCCTACTTCTAATATTCCCTTATTCTCATATTCAATACCATCATAAGTTCCGCCATACACATATTGCCTTAAATCTTGTTCTGGCCATATCCCAAAAGGCAGTGAGAAACTTGTCATTTTATAGTCAGAAACCAGTTGAAACACTTCTTTTTGGTTTTTACCAATTTGTTCTTGTATTTCGGCAGCAGTTTTTAAATTTTTTAAATTTGCATGTGTATAAGTATGATTACCTATTTCAAATCCTCTGTCAACTAAATATTGAAGTCTCTCCTCTAAGGTACCTTCTCCTTGAAAGGTATTATTTCCTAAGTTCAAGTAAAAAGTTCCCTCCACCCCGAAATCCGGATAAGTTTTGTTAAATTCTTCAATTATACCCACTGCAGATTTTTTATTTGCCACAAGCTGCCCATTTTCTTCTACCAGATTAAATTGACCGCTAGTGCCATCATCAAAAGTAAAAACCATTGGTATACAACCTGCCGGAACTGAAATATTATTATTTAAATAGTCATTCATACTAATTAATCTATAATCCATTTCGTAAAGTTCATGAAGAAGCTTTTCAAATTCTTCAAATGTGGTAGTATATTCTCCATTATCATAGGTTGTAGGTGTAAATGTTTCTACAAAATTATGAAACATTACAATCATAATTTTTCCTGCTTCGTTAGGCTTAACCTCCTCAAAGTTAATTGGTGTTGGTGTTGGTTCTGGTGTGGGCTCTACTGTTGGTTCTATAGTATTTTCATTGTTTTCACCTGGCAAATTTACATCACCTTCAGATACAATATCCCCTCCGGCTTTGTCATTATCTCCAGTTTTTTCCCCTGCACATCCTGAAAAGGTTATCAGCAATAATACACTAAGTAATATTATTAATATTTTTTTTGTTTTAGATAATACAAGCATTTCCATTTCTCCTTATCTTTTGTAGTAAATTTAAAAATTTTTTTAAATAAATTTATATAGAAGTATTATAAAAATAATTATATCTATATACCCATTATAATTCAAATGAAATTTAAACCTTTAGGACAAACTTTAATACATATTCCGCATACAGAACCTCTTCCAATATGTTTAAATTTTTCCTTCATATAATCACTGCATGCTTTAGCATCAATAATCAAACTTCTTTCACATCCTTCTTCCCACAAAGCACCGGTAATAGCCATAGCTGGACAGTTTACCACACACTCTTTGCAAGAACCACAGCCAGGTTTTTGTATGTTATTTACAGCTGGTACATTCATATCTGTCAAAATAGTACCCAACCTGACCCTTGGACCATACTTGTCACTTATAAAAAGCCCGCTTTTACCAATCCAACCTAAGCCTGCCATTACTGCAGCAGTTTTATGAGGAAAAATCCCTGAATATGCATCTTCTACATCATTAACAGTCTGTGATGCAGGTACCCCCAAAGCTTTATATCCCTTATCCTGTATCAAAAGCTGACCTCTAAGGGTTATTTGGTCAATTAGTGTGTTCACCGTCCTGTAATGATGAAAATATGTGTATGTGGGTTTATCTTCTATCTCATCTATTATAAAATCCGACAACCTTACACCAATTGTAATGGCGTATTTTAACTCTTTTAAACTGCCGGAAAGACTTTTTTCCACATTTGAAAAACCTACAAAACTTGCTCCCCACTCTATTAACTTGCTGCTAAGTTCCTGGTGAAACTCCAAAAAGCACCACCTCTTTGATTATCCGACATAAATTAATCTAAAAACATAATAACATATTTAAATTGATATTTCCATTTTCACATAAAATTCATAAAAAAATAATAGGAAATATGTTATAATACACATTATACTAATTTAAGCTTATGGCTTAAAAATAATTATTGCAAATGCATATTTTGCCAAACTGGAAGGAGTGCGCATTTATGGCTATAACTAACAACAGGGAGCTTGCTGAAAACAAACTCATTCTTCTTTATATAGTCGATAAATTAAATATGCCTGTAAGCAATCTTCAACTTACCAAAATAGTTATGGAAAACAAACTTATGAACTACTTTATATTTCAGCAATTTCTAGATGAATTGTGCAATCTTAAATATATATCTTCTACAACTACAGATAACAAAATATATTACTCCATTACACCTTCTGGCAAACAAACTTTGGAGTATTTTATAAATCACATACCTAAAGGTGTAATGCTAATTATTGATGATTATATAAAAAAAATACGTAAAAATATACGCAATGAAACATTAATTAAAGCAGATTTCACCCCTGAAAGCGAAAGTGAGTTTACTGTAACCTGCCAAATCCGGGAAGATACTTTCAGCCTTATTGATTTAAAAATATCAGTGGGAACAAAAAGCGATGCCAGGGACATCTGCAAAAACTGGCAAAAGCACTCCCAGACAATATACAGTGAAATAATAGAGAGCCTTATAAAGCCCCGTGATTAACAAAACACTTAGTCAGATTTGTATAACTTTATTTTCCCTTGACTCTTTATATAAAACAAATTTGTTTCCTATAACTTGTACAATTTCTGAGTTTGTTCTTTTAGCAACTTCTTCACAAATTTCACGGGCTCCCCCTGGAGAATTTTTCAAAACATTTATTTTAATTAGTTCTCTTGCTTCTAATGCATCATTAAACTGTTTTATCATATTATCATTAATGCTGCCCTTTCCTACTTGGAATATGGGTTCAATTCCATTGGCTAAACTTTTTAAATAACTTCTCTGCTTTCCAGTTAACACAAAAAACACTTCCTTTTTGGGTTTATTTATAATATTCAAATTCAATATCCTCTACTCTTACAGTATCCCCTTCATTAATTCCCTTTGCCTCTAATGCATCAATTATTCCTTTTTTTCTCATACTTCTTTGGAAATACTGTAAAGATTCATAATCGTTAAAGTTAATTGAAGCAATGAGCTTTTCTACCCACTTTCCTTCAATAACAAAAACTGTATTCTCTTTATATACTCTAAAATCTTCTTCATTTTTAGTCTCATATACATATTTTTCTTCAGGTTTAACAATCACCGTTTCAGGCAATTCTTTAAGCATTTTTGCCCCATACCTCATAAGTTCCTTAATCCCTTTAGAAGTAGCAGCAGATATGGGAAACACTTTATATCCTTTTGGTTCAATAGCTTCTTTAAAATTCTTTAACTTTTCTTCAAGATTTTCTGTGATATCTATTTTGTTAACAGCAACTATTTGAGGTCTCTCAGCTAGCTGCTTATTGTATTTTTTAAGCTCATCATTAATTATTTCAAAGTCCTCCAGAGGATCTCTCCCCTCTGAGCCAGAAATATCAACTACATGAATTAAAAGCTTTGTTCTTTCAATGTGTTTTAAAAATTCATGTCCTAATCCAACGCCTTGGTGGGCACCTTCTATTATTCCCGGAATATCTGCCAAAACAAAACTATCATCTCCTAAATCAACAACTCCTAAGTTGGGTGTTATTGTGGTAAAATGATAATTAGCAATTTTAGGAGCAGCAGAAGTAACAACAGATAGTATTGTTGATTTTCCCACATTAGGAAATCCAACAAGTCCTATATCTGCCAAAAGTTTTAATTCTAAAATAACAGAAAGTTCTTCTCCTTCTTCCCCTGGCTTGGCAAAATTGGGAACCTGCCTTGTGGGAGTGGCAAAACGCTGATTACCCGCTCCACCTCTGCCACCTCTTGCAATGACAACTTTTTCACCGGGCTTCACCATGTCTGCAATGACTCTGCCTGTTTCTTCTTCCTTTACCAATGTTCCTGGAGGCACTTTTATTATTAGGTCCTCGCCATCTTTACCAGTTCTGTTGGCTTTTCCTCCATTTTGGCCATCTTCTGCCCTGTATTTTCTTTTATACCTAAAATCTTGCAAAGTTCTAAGTCCTAAATTCACCATGAAAATAACGCTGCCACCTTTCCCGCCATCCCCGCCATCTGGTCCTCCTTTAGGCACATACTTCTCCCGACGAAATGACACAGCACCGTTTCCGCCATTTCCAGCTTTAATTTTTATTTTTGCACTATCTATAAACACAGCCTCTCAACTCCATATCAGCTATAAAACTTTATTAATGGTAACTTACTATAGTATTTCTCAAATATAAAAAATTAAATCTCGGTTGACACCGAGATTTTTAATTTCTATTATGCTGGAATAATACTTACTTGTTTTCTCTTTTTGCCTAGTCTAGAAAATTTAACTCTTCCATCAGTAAGTGCAAAAAGTGTATCATCACTACCTCTGCCAACATTATCGCCTGGATGAATTTTTGTTCCTCGCTGTCTTACCAATATATTACCAGCTTTAACCAACTGTCCATCCCCTCTTTTTACTCCAAGTCTTTTTGACTCACTGTCACGTCCGTTTTTTGAGCTACCTACCCCTTTTTTCTGGGCAAACAATTGTAAATTAACTTTAATCATCATCGGCTACACCTCCTTCTCTGATACCGATACATATTTCCTATATGAAAATTCTACTTGTTTAAATCCTAACACTACAGTTTCTAAAATAATATTGGCAATTTTCCTCTTTTCGTAAGAGATGTTTTGTGGAACTATACATTCCATATAACCGTCTTTTTCTTCATAATCACATGTTCCCACCATGTTCTTCATGGCACCTACTGCAGTACATGCTATTGCAGATATTGCAGCACAGACAATATCACTTCCATATTCTGAAAAGCCAGCATGACCTTTCACGGTAAATTTTTGGATATTGTTCTTATTATCTCTTACTACATTGATTTTAATCATTCTCTAAACCTATGCATTAATTTTTTCAATTTTCACTTTTGTATGCGGCTGTCTGTGCCCTTGCTTTCTTTTATAGCCTTTTTTAGCTTTAAATTTAAAAACAATTATTTTTTTGTCTTTGCCATGCGCCAGTATTTGACCAGTAACTGTTGCATTCTTTACAAATGGAACTCCAAAATTGGTTTTGTCCCCATCTGAAACTGCAAGTACTTTGTCGAAAGTCACAGATGTTCCTTCTTCTCCAGATAGTCTATCTAAAAAAAGCACATCTCCTTCTTGAACTTTATACTGCTTTCCGCCATTTTCTATTATAGCATACATAAAAACACCTCCCTATCCTCCAGTCTCGCCGATAAAAGGTAGCAGTTCATCTCTGCTTTTTAAAAACCTGTATCGTGCGGCCACCATAGCATTTTAACACAATAAGCTAACTATGTCAATAAGTTATCTGGATCTATTTCTTTTATAAACATATCTTCATGCTTCACATCTTCTGAAGCTTTTATTACAATTCTTTTATTAAAGGCATTTTCAATTCTTGAAAGATTTCCGTCATTTTTACCTAACAATACTTCTGCCACTGAAGGATGAACTTCTACCTCAATAGCAGATGCAATTGTTTGTGTAAAATATTTTCTTATTTCCTTTTCAACATTTCTTGCAACAGATTCTGATGACAATATCTTCCCTCTTCCTTCACAATAAGGACACTGCTGCATCACAACTGATTCAAATCCTTCCCTTACATTCTTTCTTGTCATTTCTATAAGTCCTAACTTTGTCATGTCAACAACAGTAGTTTTTGTTCTGTCTTTTTTCAACGCCTCCTCTAAAACCTTCATTATCTCTGTTTTATGTTGAGGTTCATTCATGTCAATAAAATCAATTATAATTATGCCTCCAATATCTCTTAATCTAATTTGTTTTGCAATTTCTTTTGCCGCTTCTTTATTAGTTCTTAAAACAGTATCTTCAAGATTGTTAACACCAACATACTTTCCTGTATTTACATCAATGACTGTCAATGCTTCGGTTCTTTCAATAATCAAATACCCACCACATTTAAGCCATATTTTCTTTGCCAGAGCTTTTGAAATCATTTCATCTATACCATAGCTTTCAAATAAATCTATATTTTTATTAAAATACTCAACTCTTAATTTTAAGGCTGGTGAAATCATTTCAACCCATTCTAATACTTTGTTATATTCTTTTCTGTCATTAATGACAAATCTGTCTATATTCCAGGTAAAAATATCTCTTATAGTTCTGTAAATTACATTCACATCTTTATGAATACATCGTGGTACAGGTCCTGACTGTTCTTTTTGCTTTATTTTTTTCCACAACTTAACTAAAAAGTTTATGTCATTTTTAAAGTCTTCTTCTCTCTTTCCTTCTGAAACTGTTCGTACAATAAGACCCATATTTTCAGGCTTAATTTTTTCAGCTATTTTCCTAAGTTTAGCTCTTTCATCTTCATCTTCTATCCTTCTTGAAATGCCTATATAGTCTGCATTAGGAAGCAGCACTAATTGTCTTCCTGGAAGAGTTATATGAGTTGTAACCCTAGGACCTTTTGTGCTAATAGGCTCTTTTTTAACCTGTACAGTTATTTCTTGTCCTAGTCTTAATATTTCTTCAATATTATAACTCTTCACATCGCTATAAATGTCCTCTTCATCTTCACTAAACTCTTTTTGTGGGATTGCATCCCTGACGTATAAAAAGGCATTCTTCTCATAGCCAATATCTATAAAGGCAGCCTGCATTCCAGGCAAAACACTGCTAACTCTACCTCTGTAGATATTCCCCACCAATCTTTCACAGTCGTTTCTTTCAATAAATATTTCTACCAATTCCTTATCCTCTAAAAGAGCTACCCTTTTCTCATTCAACCCCACATCAACTATAATTTCACTAACCATTTTTTGACCACCTCATATTGCAATTATTCAATCCAACGGATTTGCAAGTCTGTCTCTACTGCCTATAAAAAGACCAGTCCGATGTATTTTTATAATATCAAAATCACCATCAAAAATATTGTTTAATGCTTCTACTAAAAGCACTGGATTTAAATTTGCAGAACTTCCTGCACTAAGTAGCACTGTAAAACAAAAAATATTGTTTTCAATTTGTTCATTGGTTTTATCAGTAAATATTTTTGCATCTATACTTTTAGTGTCAATTTTGTAAACCATTGGTCTTATATTAACATCTTTAATTTTTCTTTTAGTTTGCTTTTTTACAACTACTTCTTCTAGTCCTATAAATTTACCAATGAAATCCTTTACCTCATTAAGATTAAATTTAGATGAGGTAACTAGAATTTTATATGATGCTGCAACAATAGACGCCATAATGTTTTCTTTTGTCTTTTTTTCTTTTGCATCTATAAGGGCTATTCCTTTAGGAAGACAGCTATTTAACCTGTCCATAAATTCATCAGTATTTATAGTCCCTTCAAGTTCTAAATCTAAATATTCTGATTCACTTGTCACTCCTACTGATAGCGGCAATCCAAAAACCAACTGGGGATGAGGATTAAACCCCTTTGAATAAACTATAGGAAGTCCTGATCTTCTTAAAGCTCTTTCAAACACTTTCATCAAATCTAAATGTGAAATAAATTTAACTTCCTCACCGCGTATAAATTTTGCCCTAATGCTACTCATTTACAGATACCTCCATTAAAAACTGCAGCCCCGCATCCTGTACATTTAACTCTGCAGTTAGGGGTAGTTTCTCCTGAGTAAGCCCTTTCATTTTCCCTTTTTAAAAACTTTTTTGTCACACCTACATCTATATGATCCCAAGGGAAAATCTCGTCAAAATCCCTTTTTCTATTTGCATAAAAATAAGGATCTATGCCGCATTGGTCAAAAGCTTCCATCCAACTGTCAAATTTAAAATGTTCCCCCCAGCTGTCAAATTTACATCCCTTTTTAAATGCAGTATAAAGTACTTTTCCAAGCCTTCTATCCCCTCTTGCCAAAACAGCTTCTAAAAAGCTTAAATTCGGGTCATGCCAGCTATATTTTATATATTTACTTTTTATTTTTTCTTTTAAATGCTGCTGTTTTTCCTTTAACATCTCAATACTGTCCTGTGCTTCCCATTGAAAAGGCGTAAAGGGCTTAGGAACAAAAGATGATGTACTTACACCTATGTTAAGTCCCTTTCCTCTTTTATCTTTTGGCGTTTTCATATATACATCAACAACTTTTTTAGAAAGCTCTGCTATCCCATCTATATCCTCCATTGTCTCTGTAGGAAGCCCTATCATAAAATATAGCTTCACAGTGCTCCATCCTCCAGCAAAAGCAATTGATGCAGAGTTTAACAAATCTTCTTCTGTTACTCCTTTGTTAATCACATCTCTAAGCCTTTGGCTTCCTGCTTCAGGGGCAAATGTCAATCCACTTTTTCTTACCTTTTGAGCCTTTTCCATAAGTTCCATTGAAAAAGAATCCACTCTAAGTGACGGAAGGGAAAGATTAACCCTCTTTGCCTCCATTTCATCCATTAAGCCTATACATAAATCCCTTAAATGAGAATAATCACTGGTACTTAAAGATACAAGGGAAATTTCCTCATACCCGGTGCTCTCCTGGAGCTTTTTGGCTAAATTTAATAATTTTTCTGGTGTTCTCTCCCTTACAGGTCTGTAAATATAACCTGCCTGACAAAATCTACACCCTCTAATGCACCCTCTAAACAATTCCAACATTATTCTGTTGTGAACTATGTCTGTAAAGGGAACAATTATTTTTTCTGGAAAAGAAACCTCGTCCAGATTTTCAATTATCCTTTTTCGTATCTTATTAGGATACCTGTCCTCCTTTGGAGTAATAGCCTTTATAGTGCCGTCATTATTGTATTCCACATTATAAAACTCAGGTACATATACTCCTTCTATATTAGATATTTTCTCTAAAAAACTTTGTCTATCCTCTAAAGAACCTTTCCAACTTACGTAAACATCCATCACTTCATTTATAATTTCTTCGCCTTCACCTAACATAAAAAAGTCTATAAAGTCTGCTAAAGGTTCGGCATTGTAGGCACAAGGTCCTCCAGCACATACAAAAGGATGCTCTTTAGTTCTTTCACTTTTCTGTACAGGTATACCTGAAAGATCCAACATATTAATTATATTTGTATAACTCATTTCATATTGGAGAGTAAAACCAATAAAATCAAAAGATTCCACTGATGAATGAGTTTCAAGGGTAAAAAGGGGGATATTATTTTCCCTCATTTTATGTTCCGTGTCAATCCATGGGGCAAAAACCCTTTCACAAAATGTATCCTCTCTCTCATTTAGGACATGATAAAGTATCCGCATACCTAAATGAGACATGCCAATTTCATAAACATCAGGGAAACAAAAGGCAAATCTAATTAACACATTATCTAAATCTTTGTGAATGCTATTCCATTCATTCCCTGTGTATCTCGATGGTTTTTCAACACTTTCCAATATTCTATCACTAATTTTTATTTTCAAATAAACCTCCATTATTAATAATTTTAATATATTTTAATATATAAATCCGTATATACAAAAATTATTTTATGTTTATCCAATTAAATTTATTTGTAAAATACATAACTTAATACGTTAGCATAAAATCCTTTAAAAAAATCCACATTAAATATTGGTATTTCTAATTGAAACTTACCACAAAAATGCAAAAACGCATTAAAATCCACTATTTTTAAAACTTTATATAGCATATATATAATGATAACTAAAATACAATCATTTATCAATACCAACTCTATATATAATTTATATTTTATTCTATTTCTAAGCTTCCATTGGTAGGAAAAATCTGTATCCATGTCTGTCCTAGATTAAGTGAAATGTTATTTCCATCTTTGTCAAAGTACTGGGTTTTATCTGTTCTGCCGGGCTTTGACCATGTTATTTCAATACATTTGCCATTTGTTATATAATAACCACTCCCGCTGCCCACAGTATCCACTTCTTGTCTTCCTGCAGAATCACCTTGTATGGAATAATTTCTAACCAGCTGGATAATAATGTTTTTAGCAAAAATCTGCTCTTCTGATACCCTCTCCATATGAGGTTCGTCTTTTCTAAATCTAAAATAAACACCTTTCTCTTTATCATATTTATAGCTAGCTGACATAACCCATGAATATTTTAAACTAATTTTCTCTGCTTTTTGCCCTTTTTCCAATAAAACAGGTTGGTCTGAATACGAAAACACAGGTTCTTTTTCTGTTGTAGTTCTAACCCCAACATTTTCTACATAGCTTTTTAACTTTTCCATTGATGTATAACTATCCTGCCAATTGTAAGGATCGTCTGTTATATCCCAGTAAACCCCCCACACTCCGTTTATATTATTTATCCCAAATTTAGAAATGTCACTTTGTGCCATAGGACTCCAACCTATATGAGCATAAATTGCATCATGCTCCATGGAATAATCCAAAAAATAATGCCTTGAACTTCTGACAGGCCCAATCATAGAAGGCTCCTGATCCCAGAAAACAGGCATAAATCTGGTTTCTCCACCTTCAACAATTATTTCATAAACAATCTGAGCTAAATTAAGCCCTCCCTGGGGTAAAACCCTAGGACCTGCATTGTCTATCATAACTGCATATGGTCTTGTCCCTTTAGAAGGAATTTTAAAGTTTTTCAATGCAAAATCCATCTCTTCTTGTTCTTCCTCTTCCTCTTCTAATTCCTTATCTAAATTTTTTTCTACTACTAAAGGGGTTGGAGTTTCATCATTTATAATTTCTGAATTTGGAATTTCATCCCTATCACAGGCAGATAAAAATATTAAAAACAAAAAACAAATCAGAATTTTCTTTTTTCTAAATAATAAATTCCTCACACAAACACCCCACTATTTTATAGATAGACAATAAATTTATAAATAAAAGAGTTTAAGGGGCATATTGCCCCTTTTATTTTTAATTATCTAAAAACTCAAATTCTTCATCCATTCTGATTTTAAACTGTTCAAAAACAGCATCTAATTCATCATCATTGTCAATTGTTAAAAAGCTGTCATCTCCATTTTCACTGCGATCAATCTTTAATATTACAACTTCCCCCATACCACTTCCATCATCTTCTTGTTCAAATGGCAAAAGAACAACATATTCACTTCCATTGAATTCAAAGGTGTCTAAAAGTTCAAATTCCGCTTCTTCTCCATTTTCATCAACTAAAACTACCAGATCATCTCTTTCTTCTGTCATTGTAATTACCTCCATCTTTTTGTTAATTAAACATAAATTGTATTGCAAAATCTACAGGTTTAATAAGTATATTAATTATTATTTTTTCAATAAAACCTATAGATATTCATCTAAATTCATCTAAAATACATTTTTACAAAAAACTGTGACGCTTTATACATTTGTCTGACTGTCTATATACCCTTGAAGAATGTATACAGCTGCAATTTGATCCACCAATTTCTTTTTTTTATTTCTTTTAACTCCCATCTCCCGCATAGTTCTATTAGCAGCTACTGTTGTTAGTCTTTCGTCCCATAAAATCACTTCTATATCTTTAATCCTTTTTTTTAGAAGTTCAGCAAACTCTATACTTTTTTCACCTCTAGGTCCTACCGTTCCATTCATGTTTTTAGGAAATCCAACAACAATCTTCTTTACTTTATATTCTTCAACAAGCTCAAAAATCCTTTTTAAAGGTTCCTCAATTCCTCTGCTCCATTTAATGGTTTCAATCCCCTGTGCTGTATACATGAGAGCATCGCTAATTGCAACTCCTATTCTGCTGTCACCATAGTCAATTCCCATTATTCTCATGTTTTATTCCTCCGCATTGCTCTTTCTAACATACTTTAATAGCAAATTCAGGACAAACACTTGCACAATAACTGCATAGCACACACTTTTCCTCATATACTTTAGCTTTCCCATTATCTAAATAAAGTGCTCCTTGTTTGCACCTTTTAACACATTTACTACAACCAGTACACCACCAGTCAATATGAAGATGTCTTTGTTTTTTTTGCAAAGACATCTTCACATTGACTGGCACCTTTTCATTGTTAAATATACATGTATTCATGATAACTTCATCAACAGACTGCATACCTAATGCTATAGAATGTATATACGGCAGGTCCAGCACAAATTTTATAGCCTCATCATAGGAGCTTATTAGATTTCCTCCACCTAGAGGCTTCATGCTGTAAATTCCCTTACCCCTGTTAAATGCCTTCTCTACAGCTTTAAGCATTTCATTAATAGTACCATCTCCAATTCCTATTCCAGTTTTATTTACAATTGGATGAATTACTTCCACTTCAGGCATATCACAGCATGATTCCACCACTTCCACATTATGCGTGGATACTCCAACAGCTTTAATTATTCCCTTTTCTTTCATGGAAAGATAGTATTCTAATGCCTCTCTATGGCCTTTTAATGTGAGTCTGCTCTCCTGCTCATGAAGCAAAAAGATATCTATAACATCAACGTCCATTTCCCTGCGGGCTTTTTCTACACTAGCCCTTGCAGATTCTTCTGAGTATGCATAGGACTTGGTTGCTATCACAATATCTTTATTTGATTTTTTAATGGCTTCTCTTATATGGGGATATGTGCCATAAAGCTCAGCAGTATCAATAAAATTTACACCAAGCTCAATTGCTTTTAATATAATCTCGGCACCTTGAAGGGGAGAAAGGTCAGCCTGCAAAGGTCCTATAATTAGTCCTCCAAAACAAAGTTTAGAAACATTTATTCCTGTATTGCCTAAGTCAACATATTGCAAAAAACACACCAGCCTAATAATTTAATTTGCATAAAATCAACAAAAAAATCACAAAAAAAAATAAGAAACTGACAAAAACTCCGTATTAATCTTTGGAGTTTTTGTCAACAGATTCCTCTAAGTAAAACCGTAAAATTTCTTCTAATATTTCGTCTCTTTCCAGCCTTCTAATAATGCTTCTGGCATTCATATGATTAGTTATGTAGGTTGGGTCCCCTGAAAGAATGTAACCTACAATTTGATTAATAGGATTATAACCCTTCTCTTTTAATGCTTTATACACAGAAAAAAGAAGTTCCCTGGCCTCATTGTATTTTTCTTTGTCCACATTAAACATCATAGTCTCACTATTTGTCACAATTAATCACTCTCCTGTCCCAATGTAAGGGACCTTAACGTCAAAGCGTCAAATTGTTAAAGTAATAACCCCTCATATATATAGTAATACAATAGGATAAATTATGCAATACATAATATTATTAATTAAGCCCCTTTAGCTTTGTTATATTCTATTTGTCTTAATTAATCCTTGTCTAATACCTCTCCTAAAATAAAATCATCAACAGCTTCTTTGAGGTAAATATTTACAATCCTGCCTTTTAGATTCTTGTCACCTTTACATATTACTTTAATATAATTTGGTGTAAAGCCTTCATAATACCCCTCCCGGTCATTTACCTCCTGTTCAATTAAAACAGGCATAACCCTTCCTATAAATTTTTTATTAAACTCAATTGTTTTCCTCTTTGAAAGCTCAATTAATATATTGCTTCTTTTTTCTTTTTCAGATGCCAAAATCTGTCCCTCAAAGGATGCAGCAGGAGTTCCTTTTCTTGGTGAATATTTAAATACATGCATGCTTGAAAAGGAAATCTCATCAAGAAAATCATATGTCTTTTGAAACTCTTTTTCAGTCTCCCCTGGAAAGCCAACCATAACATCTGTAGATACTGCCACATCTTCAATTTCTTTTCTTAAATTGTAGATGGAATTTTTATATTCTAAAGTGGTATATTTTCTGTTCATTCTTTTTAATGTTTCGTCACAGCCACTTTGAAGAGAAATATGGTAGTGAGGACACATTTTTTTAAGATTTTTAACGGTTTTTATAAAATCTTCTGATATTAGGTTAGGTTCAATAGAGCCAAGTCTTATTCTTTCAATACCATCCACTTCATGCACCTTTTTTATTAATTCAATTAATGATGTTGTCTTTGTGTCCATTCCATAGGATCCAATGTGTATTCCTGTCAGCACTATTTCCCTGTAACCAGAGTCCACAAGCTTTTTAACCTCTTGTATAACATTTTCCTCGCTTCTGCTTCTTATAGGTCCTCTGGCATAAGGAATAATGCAATAAGAACAAAATTGATTGCAACCTTCCTGCACTTTAATAAAAGCTCTGGCCCTTTCTTTATATATACCTAATCCCAATTCCTCAAAGGTTTTTTGTTCCATTATGTTCCCAACTGCATTTATTTTTTCTTTCTTATTTTCAATTTCATTTATATATTGGATTATTTTAGACCTGTCTTTTGTGCCTACAACTAAATTTACACCTTCTATTTTGCTCACTTCTTCTGAAGCAGTCTGTGCATAACAGCCAGCCACCACCACTATTGAATCACTATTTAGTTTTTTAGCCCGCCTTATTACCTGCCTTGACTTTCTGTCACTAAGGCTGGTAACTGTACAGGTATTTATTAAATATATATCTGCTATTTCACTAAAATCCACTATTTTATATCCTGCATCTTTAAATATATTGGCTAGAGCCTGGGTTTCATATTGGTTTACCTTGCATCCAAGGGTGTAAAACGCAACTTTCTTCATTGTTCTTCCTCTCTTTTTTCAAAAACTTTATCTTTTATTTTTCACAATTTACTCTATTATAACACTTTATTCAATGAATATTTTTTGTTTATAGAAAGATTTTCTTAGCTATTTCACAATTCATATAAAAAACTTAAGAAAATTTTAGCAAGTTCCCGATTGACTTGCAACCCTAAACAGGATAATATATAAAATAGAACACAATAAAGGAGGAATTTTTTATGAAATCATTTAATATCAACTTAAAATCCATTACTGACGTTAAGGATTTTGTTAATATAGTTAATAAATATGATTTCGATATTGACTTAACTTCAGGTAGATACGTTGTGGATGCAAAATCAATCATGGGAATCTTCAGCCTAGACTTAAGCAAACCAATTAGAGTAGACGTTCATACTGATTCTTGCGAAGAATTTGAAAACGATATCAAAGGATTTTTAGCATAAACACATAACGCAAAACACATATAGGGAGAGGTAGATTTGCCTCTCCCTTATAAGTTTCCTTAACTTGTTAAATAAGAAGAGTTGATAAGATTAAACAGACACATTATAAGAACTTTTCCAGGTCATATTCATTAAAAACTTTTATTCCATTTTCTTTTAAAAGTTCAGTTGTCACACCACTTCCATCTGTTAGTTTTCCTGTAAAAGATCCATCATATATTTTATAAACTCCACAAGAAGGACTTTTTTCTTTCAAAATGGCTTTTTTAATTTTCATTAACCTTGCAATTTTTAGAACTTGGTAAGCTCCATTTTTAAAGTATTTTGTAACATCTTCTCCATTTTCCCTGATCACCTTGATGATGCCTTTAGCTAAATTCTCACAAACTATTTCCGCCTTAGGTCTTGGGGTTGAAAAACCCCCTAACTGTTCAGGGCAAACAGGTATAAATTCATATTTATCACTAAGTTTTATAAGGGTGTCATTTAAATTGTTTTTTCCGTTATACTTACAATCCACACCTATTAAACATGCACTTACTAAAAAAGTATCAATTGCCTCTTTTTTTCTTTCTCTTTTTTTGACCTTTAACATGGCGCAGCACCTTCTCGTCTATCTTTTTACGTTTGCGTTTTGGACCTTTAATATCAGATGACTTTTCTTTAGTTTTTTCTTTAGTTTTTTCTTTAGTTTTTTCTTTAGTTTTTTCTTTATCATCTTCTTCGATGATAAATTCAATTTGTCTTGCATCCACATCTGCCTTAATCAACTTAACTTTTACAACATTGCCTATGCGGTAAATCTTTCTGGTTCTTTCCCCAATAAGGCAGTACTGTTTTTCATTATATACATAGTAGTCATCTACCATATTGCTCATTCTAACAAGACCTTCTACTGTATTGTCCAATTCAACAAACATGCCAAAGGAAGTAACGCTTGAAATAACCCCTTCAAAAACTTCCCCTTCATGTTTTTTCATATACTCTACTTTTTTAAGATCCTCTGTTTCTCTTTCTGCTTCTTCTGCTATTCTTTCTCTTTCTGAGCAAGTCTTTGCAATATCGGGAAGTTTTTCCCTCAGCACATCTTCTCTTCTAGCGTTTATTTTGCCTTTTAAAAACTCTTTTATAATCCTGTGAATAACCAAGTCAGAATATCTTCTAATGGGTGCTGTAAAATGAGAATAATACTTTGTAGCCAGTCCAAAATGCCCATGATTAATATAACTATATTTAGCTTTTTGCATTGACCTCAACATAACAGTGCTTATTATAGTTTCTTCTTTAGTTCCCTTTACTTTTTCCAAAAGATCTTGAAAAGCCTTTGGATGAATTTTACTAAGCCCCTTTACAGTATACCCTAAATTATATACAAATTCTGCGAATGACTCGATTTTCTCCCGGTCGGGTTCTTCATGAATTCTATAAAGAAAAGGGGTGTTTGTCCAGAAAAAATGTTCTGAAACAGTTTCATTACATAAAATCATAAATTCTTCTATAATACTATTTGCAATGGTTATTTCCCGTTTTTTTATTTCTATAGGTATACCCTTTTCATCAAGAACTATTTTAGCTTCATCAAAATTAAAATCTATAGCTCCCCTTTTAATTCTCTTTTCTTTAAGTATCTGTGCAAGTTCTTCCATTGCATAAAAATCTTCTAATAAATACTTGTATTTTTCTTTTAAGTCTTCATCATCTTCAACAAGAATTTTATATACATCTGTATATGTCATCCTCTCAGTTGACTTTATAACGCTCTCAAAAATATCGTGTTCAATAACTGTCCCTTCAGAATTAACTTTCATCATCACTGATAAGGCAAGTCTGTCTTCTTTTGGATTTAAGCTGCATATACCATTTGACAAAGCCACAGGCAACATAGGCAGTACTCTGTCAACTAAATAAACGCTGTTTCCCCTTTTTAAAGCTTCTCTGTCAAGGGGTGAGTTTTCTTTTACATAATAACTTACATCTGCAATGTGAACTCCTAAAATAAAATCCCCATTTGGAAGCTTTTCTATGGAAACAGCATCATCAAAATCTTTGGCATCTTCCCCATCTATTGTAACCATTCTTAAATCCCTTATATCACGCCTGCCTTTTTTCATCTCGTCTGTAACAGTCTGGCTTATAGATTCCGCCTCTTCTATTACTTCTTTTGGAAATTCTTCCTTTAAATTGTGCGACTTAATAATTGATAAAATATCAGTTCCAGGCTGATTTTTATCCCCAATTATTTCAATTATAGTTCCTTCTGCATTTCTTCTTTTTTTGGGCCATACAAGTATTTTAGCCTCTACTTTTTGTCCTGACACTGCACCATTTATCTCATTTTGAGGTATGTATATATCACCAGAAATTCTTTTATCATCAGGAATTACAAAGCCAAAATTCTTGCTGCTTTCAAATGTGCCTACAACAGTTTTATTTGCCCTTTTTACAATTTTAATTATTTCCCCTTCTGATCTTTTGCCTCCTACAGCTTTCTTGTTAATTCTTGCTATAACTCTGTCATTATGCATTGCACCATTTAAGCTGTCAGAAGAAATGAAAATATCACCTTCTCCATTATCTGTGATTACAAAACCATAACCTCTTTCATTTCCTTGAAAAATGCCAGAACTAAGGTTCATTCTTTCAGGAACCCCATATCTGTCTTTTTTGGTTTTAAAAATTATTCCTTCTGACTCAAGCTCTTCTAAAACTTCTGCAAGTTTTCCTGCATCCTCTTCTGGTACATCAAGAACTGTAAGAAGTTCATCAAACAAAAGAGGCTTATATGCGTCTTCTCTCATAAATGCAACTATCTTTCTTTTTCTATCTGCCATTAAAGTATCTGTCATAAAAAACCTTAGCTGTCTTAAAAATAAAACAGCGTTACCCTCCTTTTTCTAGGACTAAAAAAGTATACAGCAAACTTTTTTTCATACGATATTATTATTAACTAAAATGTTGCTGTTCATTCTTAAAGTCCTAACTCATCTGAAATTTTTTTCACTGCATTCAAAGATATTTCTATGAATTTCTCCAAAGAAATGCCTAACTCTTCACATGATTTAATTTGTTCTCTGTTTGCTCCTTTAGCAAAACCCTTTTCATTCATTCTTTTTAATACAAATTCCACTGTTACATCCTCTAGCTTTTTAGAAGGAAGTATTAACGCTGATGCAATTATTAATCCTGAAACGGGGTCAGCACAATATAATGCCTTGTCCATCTTTCTCTTTCTTTCCATTCCATGCATTTCATTATGTGCTTTAACTGCATAAATAATAGAACTTTCTACGTTTAATGTTTCAAGTATTTCTGCTCCAACAATGCTATGCTTTGAAGGGTCATCCGCTGTTTTGTCATAGTCAATATCATGTAACAGTCCGGCTAAACCCCATTTATCTATGTCTTCTTTAAAGTATAATGCTAAATCCTTCATTATTGCCTCAACTGCTAAAGAATGTTTTATCAAATTTTCACTCTTTACTCTGCCTTTTAATTCTTTAAGCGCTTGTTCTCTTTCCATTGAAACTTATACCTCCATTTTTTATTCAATTATATTGCAACGAAATTATATTATTTATACACTTGTCCGCTATAAATATTCGAATAGTTACATTTATTTATTGTCCGTAAAAAGACTCATTTTTCATATTACTAAAATAATATGAGAAATACAAGATTATTAAAAAAAAACTGTGGAAAGCCACAGCCTTTTTTTACTTAGAGTTCAGTATAAGTTGTAAAGCTATACAAGTAATCAAAAATCCTATGGCCGCAACTGCTGTATATTTACTGAGCAGTGCATCAATGGTTCTGCCCTTGTTTTTACCAAAAAACGTTTCTGCACCGCCTGCTATAGAGCCTGACAGCCCTGCTTGTTTACCTGATTGCAACAATACAATAACTATAATTGATATTGAAAACAATATGTGTAAAATAGAAACTGCTATTTGCATTCTTAAGGACACCTCCTAAAAAATTAACAATAATTATAATATCATATAAGCAACATAAAAACAAGCAGTAAAACGTTTTTTATAAAATATTTTTTTAACAAAGTCCAACATTCTAACGCTAAACCATAGAAATATGAAACCTTAAATTACTTGTACTTTTTTTATATTACTTATTTTTTAAATTAAACCATGCATCAAGTCCTGGATACTGAGATACATTTCCAAGTTCTTCTTCAATTCTAAGTAATTGATTGTATTTTGCAACTCTGTCACTTCTTGAAGGAGCACCTGTTTTAATTTGTCCTGCATTAACTGCAACGGCAATATCAGCTATAGTTGCATCTTCTGTTTCTCCTGATCTGTGTGAAACAACAGCAGTATAACCTGCACGGTTTGCCATTTCTATTGCATCTAATGTTTCTGTAAGTGTTCCTATTTGATTTACTTTTATAAGTATGGAGTTTGCAACTTCTATGTCTATTCCCTTTTTAAGTCTTTCAGTGTTAGTTACAAAAAGGTCATCTCCCACAAGCTGAACTTTATCTCCAATTCTTTCAGTCAACAATTTCCATCCTTCCCAATCCTCTTCATCTAAACCATCTTCTAAAGATATAATTGGATATTTTTCTACTAATTCAGCCCAGAAATCCACCATTTCATCTCTGGTTTTTCTTATACCTGTCTTCCAGAAGAAATAAGTTCCGTCTTCTTGATACATTTCTGTTGCAGCTGCGTCTATTGCAATTCTAAAGTCATCCCCTGGCTTGTATCCTGCTTTTTCAACTGCCTCTAATATAACTTGGATAGCTTCTTCGTCTGTCTTAAGATTTGGAGCAAATCCTCCCTCATCTCCAACAGCTGTGCTATATCCCTTAGCTTTTAATACACTTTTTAAGTTATGGAATACTTCTGCACACATTTGAAGTGCACCTTTAAAGGATTTTGCACCAACAGGCATTATCATAAATTCCTGGATGTTAACGCTGTTGTCTGCATGTTGTCCTCCATTTATTATATTCATCATTGGAACAGGAAGTACTTTTGAGTTAACTCCGCCAATGTATTGGTATAAACTCAATCCAAGAGCTTCTGCTGCAGCTTTTGCAGTAGCAAGTGAAACTCCTAATATTGCATTTGCACCTAATTTTGATTTGTTTGGTGTACCGTCTAACTCAATCATTAATTTATCAATGGCAGTTTGATCAAAAACATTCATTCCTTCAACTTCTGGTGCAATAATATTATTAATGTTATCCACTGCCTTTGTAACACCTTTTCCAAGATATCTTTCTTTGTCCCCATCTCTTAATTCTACTGCTTCAAAAGCACCTGTTGAAGCTCCTGATGGAACTGCTGCTCTTCCAACAAAACCACCTTCTGCAATCACCTCTACCTCTACAGTAGGATTTCCTCTAGAGTCAAGTATTTCTCTCCCAAAAACGCTTTCAATTTCCAAATACTGCTTCATTTAATTCTCTCCCTTCATGTAGTAAACTTTTAGATAATATAAAGTAATTTGGTTTTAAATTTTTTGAAACTCCCTTAACTAAATATTTATCAATAGTACAAAGTTCGTTTCAAAAGATTTATATCTATATTGTACATATTGTTATTATATAACTCAAGTATTATTTAGCAAAAATTAATTAACCTACTTTTTTGCGTTATTTTCAAACTATTTGCATTGTTGCAACAGATGGGCTTTATCAAAAAATCAGCAGTTGTGATGAGGATTTTTTTTAACAACTTCAAAAGCTTTATCTATCATTTCAACAACTTTAGTTCTTAAATTTGTAAAATACTCATTATTTACATCTTTGTCAATAAAGTTTGAGCAATAATTGGGTTTTAATTGATTAAGGACAATTGCAGCAACATCTGCTAAACAAATCCAGCATTTGCAATATTCTTTTTTTCCCATCTCTTCAGTATCTTTTGTAAATTTTTCCAATACCTCTAACACAATATTTTCAGTAAGATTCTCAAATCCAGCACGTGTATATAAATTATCTTTAAATTCACCCATTTTAATTATCTCCTATCTTTATTTTTTTATATATTAAGTTATCGGAAAAAATAAATTCTATTTTATTAGTTGTTTTCTAATTAATAGTTCAATATTCAATTTAATAAAAAATATACACTATTGTGTTTCGGACAAAATTGTAACCACTGCACTAAAATAATCATCTTCACTTTCAAACTTTCTTCCATCGCTGTCATTTTCTATATGTTCAAATAGTGCATTTACATCTTCATTGGCCACAGTCCATGTTGAAGTTACAACACCAACTTCAATACCACTTTTGCTATACTTAGCAACACTTTTACCCACTCCTTTCCCTACTGTTTTATTTCCTATTACCTTAACCTTATCCATATAGTGGTTCTTTAGTGAAAGTGCCAATATTTCCGCACAAGAAGCTGTTGACTTGTCTACAAGAAATAAAATTTTATCAAAATTATAATTATTGCCTTTTGAGAAATAAGTTGTCATTAGATTTTTTCCATGAATAGTCATAATTTCTTCGCCTTTTGGTAAGAACAACGAAGCTATATCTATCAATACATCTCTTTTTCCACCTTTGTTGCCCCTTAAATCAATTACTAAAGTATCATTCTTTTTTTCTTCTAATCTCTTCTTTAAATCTTCTAAATTACATTCTTCAAATTCAGATATTTTAATATATTCAAACACTTCAGGACCTTGCTTTTCAAAAATAGATTCTGTATTTTCTTTGCACTCTTTCTTTTCATCTTCTATTTTACTGACGTAAGAAAAATACATTTCATTCTGCCTGCTTAGCATTTTTGCCTCATTTAAATAATCTTCCACATGGCTTTTTTTAATGAATACTTTATTTAATAAATTTTCTTTCATACTGATATATTCATCTTTATCTACAAAAGAGTTGTTAAGACTTTCATTTTCAAGTAAATTTATTATATCTTCCACATCAGATTTATATACATATGCACCATCAGCATAAAGAATATTTTTTGTAAAATCATAAATGCCTAATAATGCCCCTTGGGCAATAATTACAGCACATATAATATATACTGTGTTTTTAATGGAATTATTTTTATTTGATACAAGATAATATAGACAGTTTACAAAAACAGCTGCAAAAAAAACAATCCCAGCCCACTGTCTGGAAAACACAAGAAGAATCCCTACTATTATTAGTAAAATTGCATTTATGGTATTAAGAGGTTTTTTAAGTTTGTACTTTTTTATTTTCATATTATATTCCTCCATCTAAGAATTATCGACACTTTCTATAAAATTATATCATAATTCTGAGGATAAAAAATATAATAATACAATAAATTTCGTTAAAAAAACAGGTTATATAACCTGTTTTTTTAATAATAAAGTATTAATTTAAATCACATTGTCTATCTATGGGGGCTAAATCATATAAAGATATATTTACATTAATTTCATTTCTCTCTCCATCAAAAAACCTGCCACAGTTAGAACATCTTGTACAATTTGAATCTTCTTCAACCATCTTGTGTTCTCTACAAATTGGACATTGCCACCATTTTTTCATACTATCATCTCCCCTTATATTGCAAAACATGCAAAACAAGTTTTGTTTGACTTATTACTTTTTATCTACCCTTATCTTTATTCTTTCAAACAAATTATTCATCTAAAAATCTTCTAAGCATACCTTTATCTGCGCAATATAAATAAGCATTTTCTTTTGAAATTTCACCCTTTTTGCATAAATCTGCTATAGATTTATCTAAAAGCTGCATCCCGTAATTTACCCCTGTCTGGATAGCTGAATTTATTCCAGCTATCTTTCCTTCCCTTATCAAATTGCTTATAGCTGGTGTTACAATCATAATCTCAATTGCTGCAATTCTTCCAGTATTATCTGCTTTAGGAATAAGCCTTTGAGATATAACAGCTTTTAGGGCGCCTGCTACTTGTGTTCTAATCTGTTGCTGCTGGTCTGGCGGAAATACATCTATAAGTCTGTCAATGGTCTTTGCCCCTCCAAGGGTATGTAATGTGGAAAAAACAAGATTACCTGTTTCTGCCGCAGTTACAGCTATACCAATTGATTCAATATCCCTCATTTCTCCTATAAATATTACATCTGGATCTTCTCTTAAGGAAGCTCTTAAAGCATTTGCATATGTTTTACTGTCTTTTCCTATTTCTCTTTGATTGACAATACATCTTTTGTGGTCAAAAACAAATTCAATTGGGTCTTCTAATGTTAGTATATGTCCATCTATTGTGGAGTTTATTTCATCTATTATAGATGCCATGGTTGTAGATTTACCACTTCCAGTAGGACCTGTAACCAATATTAGCCCTTCTCTTATTTTGCATATATCTTTTATCACAGGAGGAAACCCTAATTCTTCGAATGTTGGAATTTTTGATGGGAGCACCCGAAATGCCATTGCTATATTACCCTTTTGAAAAAATGCGTTTAATCTGAATCTGGAAATACCAGGTATGGAAATTGTGTAATCAACTTCCCCTAATGATAAAAGCTGTTCATATTTTTCATTGCTAAGACACTCCCTTGCATAACGCCGGGTATCCTCTTCTGATAATTTTTCTGCTGGAATTGTCCTCATCCGTCCATTAATTCTAAAGGCTGGAGGTCGTCCTACTGTAATATGTATATCTGACGCCTTGTGTTTAACTGCTAATCTTAACAATTGATCCAACCCAATCAAAATTATCACTCCCTAATTTTTTAAATAAATAGAAAACCTCTAATGGTGTGATTTTTCTTTTCTAAGTATGCATATAATAGCATTTCACAGAAGTTTAGTCAATAAACAATAAAGATATAATCCACACACTGTATCTTTACATACATATATAAAAGCTCCATCTTATAGAAGATGGAGCTTTTATATATTTTTTATGAATTTTTTTATACGCCTAACCTATATACCTTCTCATTGCTTCTTTGTCCACACAATAGGCATATGCATCTTCTTTTAAAATTTTGCCCTCATTATATAAATCCGCTATATGCTTGTCCATTAACTGCATACCCTGACTGTACCCTGTCTGAATACATGTGTTAATACCTGTAGCTTTTCCCTCTCTTATTAAATTACTTATAGCCGGGGTTACAATCATAATTTCAAAAGCTGCAACTCGACCTTTGCGCTCAATATTAGGAATAAGTCTTTGAGAAACAACTGCTTTTAAAGCACCTGAAACCTGCACTCTTATCTGCTGTTGCTGGTCAGCTGGAAATACGTCTATAAGCCTGTCCAATGTTTTTGCTGCACCTAAAGTGTGAAGTGTTGACAAAACAAGATGGCCTGTTTCTGCTGCTGTAACAGCTATACTGATGGACTCTACATCCCTCATCTCACCTATAAATATTACATCTGGGTCTTCTCTTAAGGAAGCTCTTAAAGCTCTTGCATATGTTTTGCCATCCTGCCCTATTTCTCTTTGATTGACAATACACTTTTCATGTTTAAATATATATTCTATTGGATCTTCCAGCGTTAGAATATGTCCACCTTTATTTGCGTTTATTTCATTTATTATAGCTGCCATAGTTGTAGATTTACCACTTCCAGTAGGACCTGTAACCAATATCAGTCCTTCTTTTGTTTTGCACAATTCTTTAATTATAGGAGGGAGGTTCAAATTATCAATTGTGGGAATTTCTGAAGCTAATACTCTGAAAACTATTGCAATAGAACCACGTTGGAAAAAAGCATTTACACGAAATCTTGAAACTCCTGGAACTGTCATTGAAAAGTCCACATCACCTTCTGCCAATAGCTCGTCAAATTTTTCTTTGCCCAGACATTCCCTTGCATACTGTTTAGTTTCCTCTGGCGTAAGTTCTTTTGCATCAATTGGTGCCATTTCTCCGTTAATTCGAAAAGAAGGGGCTCTTCCAACAGTTATATGTATATCTGAAGCCTTTTGTGCAACGCCCATTCTTAACAATTCCCTTAGTTCAATCATAACAGCATCTCCTTCTTTTTGAATTTCAGCATCCTATTATTTTATCGGAAGAATGGACATTTTATTTTATAGTTAACTAAGTTGGCTTTATCTTTTAGGCAATTTATTTGTAATATCTGCCTTTAACTGAACTGCCTGACTTTTAGCAGTTGAAACAGTTCTTGATATGTATGAGTTAAAATCTTTTATCTTCTCTATCCATTTTTTCATTTCATTTGAGATTTCATAATGGTCTTCATTGGTTACATCATTATCCCCTATTGATTCTTTATATTCATCCACCAAATCTTCTAAAACAGTAGCGGCACCAGATATAGACATAATAGGTGTCATAAGATTGTGGGAGACTTTTCTTATTAAATTTTCTAATGAATCTAAATCTTTTTCTAAAAGCATAAAAGCATCTTCTAATGAGTAAGTTTGTATGTTTTCATCCATCCTTATATTTGAAACTAGTTTAAAATAATTTTCTGAAATTTCATTAGGATTTTTACCCGATTTACATCCGCAACTTTGTCTTACAACTAAAACAGAAGGAACTTTATAAACTTCCTTAGTATCCTTTCCATTAATTTTATCAATTAGTGTTTTTAATGAGATGTTGCAAATTTCTTCAAAGGGCTGTCTTACTGTTGTAAGATGCGATTTTATAAAATTCAAATTAATTGAATCATCAAATCCACACATTATAGATTTTTTAGCAGCATCAAAATCATATATTTCAGACAAATCTTTTATGGCCCTTTTAGCACCTAGTGCCATATCATCATTAGAAAAAACAATTGCATCATACTGTATATTCTCTACAATTATGTTTTTCATTATTTCATACCCAGTATGAGAAATAAAATCCCCCTGAAATATAATATCAGAATCTAATTTTATATTGTTCTCTTCTAAAACCTCCAGATAAGCCTCATATCTCTCAATAGCCTCTAAGTTGGTTTCAGGTCCTTTTACAAATGCTATTTTTCTATAGCCATGCTTATTTATAAGATGTCTTATTTGTTCCTTCATTCCCTCTTTGTTGTCAACTAATATGCTTGTAGCACTAGGTATTACCTTTCCCACAGACACAATAGGTATACCTTCAAATTGCTTTAAAAACAAATCAAATTCCAGGTCGTCTATAAAACTTGCAACTGATGAAGACAGTATTACAAGACCATCAATTATTTTTTTATCCTCAAAACCATATACAATAGAGTGCTTTCCATCTGTGTCTTTATTATATCTTAATGACCTTCCATCACAGACAAATAGATTACAATCATATTCTTTTGAAGCCTTTTCCATCATCAACCAAAAATCAGTCAAATAACTTCCATTTATATCAGTAAGCATAACTCCTATTGTATTGCGTTTTTTCATAAAATTTCACTCCTAAAAAGTATTTTATTTTGTGAAAAATATGCTTCTTGATATAAATACAATACACCCTGTAATAAGAGCAAGACCTAAAAAGGCAGTAAATATAATAAAAGAAGCCGAAGCATTTTCATAAAGCATTTTAAATCCTACACTTACCAAAAAAAGACAAATGCCAGTTATTAAAATATTAAAAAGTGAATAAAATTTGGTTTTTTGTGCTAGTATTTTATGTATTTCTTTTTCTTCCACTCCCTCAGAATACCATTCTTTATAATACTCTTTGTATTTATTAAATCTCAATGAAAACATCAAAAGAACAACAACTGCTAATATCATAACAGCAGTTAATTCTATGGGAATGAAATTCTCAATTTCATTTGAACCAATTAAAAATCTTGAATGGGGTAACACTGCAAATGAAGAAAAAAGTATACATACAATAGCCATTGCTTTATAAATGCTTTTTTTTAAATAATGTGCAATAATCACAAAAACTACAGTTATAAGGTTTGTAAAAATTATGCCTCTTACATTGAGAGCTTCTCCATTTACCATAGCTTGATATGGTGGAGTACTGTATAACAAATAGTATGAAATTATATATGCAAAAGCCATCATAGATATGGACGCTACCGATAATTTATACTTCATGTATATCCCACCACCTGTTTTAAAAGTGCACCTGTCAAACTTTCCTTTACAGGATTCCAGTCAATCCAAATACATTGCTTTCTTAAATCTTTAGATATTATTACATTCATTGATTGGAGAATACTAGAGGCCATTTTTTCTGTTTGGTTTTCCGCCATCAATTCATAGCCTACGATATTTAATACCAGTATATTTGGCAAAAGACCATTTTTGCTTGTATAACGGGACATAGTGTCCACTGCATTTTGAACCTCATAATAATTGTTGTTGCAAAATCTTGTAATAATAACAAACATAGGTCTAAGGCCTGGAAAATAGCTTTTAAAGGAATATACTACATCGTCAAGAGACTTTACCGCTCTATAAAAATCATCAAGTTTGAAATAATTGTTTTTTATATTCATTAATTCTTTTAATATTTTAAAATACTGCTGCTTTCCTGTTCCAGGAGGAACAAAAACTTCCCTCTCCCCTCCATATGTTACAAATGCCAAATTGCAATTTTGTTTTAAATAGTAATCTCCCAATCCATTTACCGCCTCAATGGAATATTCCATTACACTTTTTATATTTGTACCGTACCCCATTATTTTCGATGTATCCAAAAAAATCCAGACCGACTTTTTACCTTCTTTTTCAAATTCATTTACCACAGGCCATATATCCCCTTTTACCAGATTTCTAGAAGTGGCCTTCCAGTTAATGGACTTAAAGGGGTCTCCCGGATAGTATAAACGTATTTCTTTAAAGTCATTTGTAGTCATTCCCATACTTGCCACTGCTCCCTGTGGCATTGGAATCTTGCTTGTTACTGATACCCCTCTTACTTTTTTTAATTCCAAAAGTCTTGGGGTAATCTCTATAGAAATATCATTTTTACAGCTTCCGTTCTTCCAATAATTACAAATGATATGTCCTGATTTCCATCTTGTTTCATTTAATGGGTAAATACCTGATGTTGTACATTTGATTTTATAAAAAATGTTTGTCTTTCTAGGTTCATTACCCTTCCATACAGTGCAAAAATTACTTCCTTCAACTAATTCAAAATGCTGGGGAATAAAATCACTTATTTGTACAGGTCCAATTCCCGACTCTATAGACACCTCTAACTCCACATCTAATACTTCCCCTACTGTGGCTCTTTTTTTAGAAATATTTTTTTTAATGGATATATTTTTTGGTCCTTCTACAAAATACCCAACTGCCAAAAATGCCAAAGGAATAAATGATATCATCAACAATATATTGTTTGCAAACAAAAAACCAGATATTAAAAGAATTAAAAATACAGAGCTTAAAATAAAAATATACCTCTGCATTATTAAAAACCTCCCACATTATCTCTTCTGTAACTTTTGGGCACTTCTACATTTTTGAGAATATTTTTTATAATTGTCTCCGGTGTTCTTCCTTCTAATATATGTTCCACATGAAGTATTATTCTGTGAGCTAAGGCATCAACTGCAATAAACTTAACATCATCTGGAATAACATAATCTCTTCCATCCATAAGAGCATTTGCTCTGGAAAGCTTTAATAAGGCCAGTCCTCCCCTTGGACTTGCACCAATTTTAACACTAGAATCTAGTCTGGTTTTTCTAATTATCCTGGTTATATACATTAAAACATTATCATCCACATAAACCTTTTCAACTTGCTTTTGAATCATTAATATTTGATCCATACTAATAACTGACTGTATATCCATAGTAGGATCATCTTTTTGCCATGAAATTCTTCTTTTTAAAACCTGGCACTCTTTTTCTTCACTTTTTAAATATCCTAAGGACAGCTTCATCATAAATCTGTCCATTTGAGCTTCTGGCAGTGGATAGGTCCCTTCCATTTCAATGGGGTTTTGAGTTGCCATTACTATAAATGGAGGTTTTAATACATGGGTTGTCCCCTCAATGGAAACCTGTCTTTCTTCCATTGCTTCAAGGAGTGCCGACTGACTTTTGGGCATTGCCCTGTTTATTTCATCAGCAAGAAGAAAATTTGTAAATATCGGTCCTTTTTCAAGTTCAAATCCTAAAGAAGTCCCCTTCCATATCTTTGTACCTAAAATATCTGAAGGCATTAGATCAGGAGTAAACTGAATTCTCTTCCATTCACATCCTGTTACTTTGGCTAAAATTTTCACCAATAGGGTTTTTCCAAGCCCTGGATTATCCTCAAAAAGTATATGACCTCCAGCCAAAAAACCACATAATATTTTTTTTACAAGGGACTGGTCTTCTGTTACAAAAACCTTTCCTATTTCATCTATTGTTTTTTGCATTAATTGTTGAAACTCCTCTGTATTCATAATGCTTACCCCTTCCATAAAGTTCTAAATTATCAGTAACATTTTTCACCACTTTTATCCTGTTTTGCTTATTTCTCTCCTCTATGATTTTATAATTTTTTTTTGACATTATTTCTGAAACCTCAATATCTTTATACTCTAAAATGGGAGCTATTATTTTGCTTGCTGTAACTACAGGGATTTCAACCCTGTATGCCATATAAAAAAGATAAGAAGTTAATCCACTTTTTCTACCTGTTGATATAAAATCATCCACATATGCAGAAATGCTGGAAATATCCCTTATTTTGTCATAGGTTATTCTCTGCAAATGTTTTTTTAGTCTTACATCTGGCTCTTCCCTTATTGCTCTCCTAATACTAGTTATAATAAGAATAAAAACCACAAGCAAAACAACAAAAACAAAAATCCATCCACTTTTTACATCTTTAAGCAAAATAACCCTCCTTACATCAATTAGCATTAAAAGTGCAGTGCTTATTACTATAAATTTTAATAAATGATTTTTTTTAAGCCACATAGAAATTTTAATTAATTTTGGTTTTCCTGTAATATCCATTAAAGATATTAATTGCATAATAGAAAGAATTATAAATGAAAGTAATAAAACTATATTAATAGAGTTCTGTGTATCAGGCCATAGTGCATCATGCATAATTTCTACAGTGGCTCCTGCTATAATATAAGAAGCTGCAATAATAATACTTTCTGAATACACGCTGCTTTTATAAAATTCTCTTAATTTATACATAAGAACTGCTGTAGTAAAAAAGAGAATTCCTATACTTGCATTTTTAAAATGTTCATAACCTGAAACAAAATAAAAAAATAAAAATACAGCCCAACCGATTCCAAATGTAACAATTAATTTTCCTATATATTCTGCATTTTTACCCTTTAGAAAAAAAACAAAAATTTTCTTAATACTAATTGTTAAAAAGAATATACATACAGGAAAAATTAAAAAGTATACTTGCTCTTTTAAATGATACCAACGGCTTTCTGACCACAAAAAGCAATACCATGAAAAAAACACAAGCACACTAAAAATCGCTGGATAAATCATAAGATTTTTAAAAGTGTTGTTTTTTTCCTGTATATTTTTTGAGTACATTCTATTCCTCCTGTATATTTTGTTTCTTCACGTATACATTAACTTATTTTATATCCTTTAATGACAGTTAAAAATATTTCGTAATCATTCCTATCTATAACATCTAAACTATATACTGCTTTTTCTAAAATAACAAATATTTTTTCCAAAATTCTATATTTTTTTTCTGAAACTTTAGATTCTAAAGAAAGATATATTTCCCTTAAAGTCATTGTAGGACTAATTTCAATATCTTCTCCTAATATATCTTTTAAAAATTTTTTTCCTAAAGATATAATCTCTTCTCTATATATTACAATATTTAGCTGTCTTGAAACCAGATGGGTGTTTTTTTCCAAAACCTTAATTGTGTATTTTCCCTTTTTGTGAAAAGTTAGCTGCTTTTCGCAAAACTCCCCTTTATCATCTATAAATCTTATTAAAAAGGCATCTCCCACTCCCCAAACATCAGGAAAATTCTCTTTAATGAAGGGAAATTCTATAAATAGTTTCCTTGCATCTTTTCTTCTATTAACTATAAAATTATCATTTAAAGGTTCCATAAAAGTGTCTCCTACACCTTCTAGAGCTAATTGGGGTTTTTTTAAAGGCAGTAGATTTCTTCTTTTTGTAATTAGAAAAACAATAGCTACCACTAACAATAACAATAAAATTATTCCCATTAAAATTCTCAAAGGCATAAGTTTCCATACCTGTAAATTTGCATCCACACTAGATGGATAGTAAAACTCTGTTCCATTAAAACTTACCTTATAAGATAATAAGTACTTTTTGGCAAAAAACATTTTTTTAACAGGAGACAAATTTTCAGGAATATGAATTTTTATATTTTTAGTAAAGCTTCCCCCTTCTTCAGAGTAAACTTCCTCAAACATATCAATGTCTTCAAACTTTATATTTAGAGGAAATTCTTTTAAACCCTCCATAGAATATGT
>JAAYTS010000020.1 GCA_012517995.1 Clostridium sp. | reverse complement strand
ATATAGCTAGACAATAATAACAGCCCTGTAAAAGCGACAATTGAAGAATTAAACTATATAATTAAACTATATAATATACTATTGTTTTAATTTTCATGGCGCTTAATTTTTCTTGTTGTTGTTTTAATAAATTCCTCTTCCTGAAGGGTAATTTCCTTAACATGTTTATATATTACCATGGTTTTATTTATATTCTTAACTTCTTTTTCAATAATCTTTTCCATAGATTCATCTGGGATAAGATTGTTTTCTTTATCTTCTTTGATTTTATCAATATCAGGAACTATTTTTGCACATATTACTGTATTGCCATCAGATTGACCTTTTCCATAAACCAATGACTCCTTAATATATGGGCTCCTGTTTAATAAAGTTTCTATCTCCTCAGGGAAAACATTTTTGCCATTTCCAGTGATTATTACATTCTTTTTGCGTCCAGTAATATGAATAAATCCATCTTTGTCAATAAATCCACTATCACCTGTGTAAAACCATCCATTTCTAATAACCTCTGCAGTAGCTTCAGGATTCTCATAATAGCCCAGCATAACACTACTACCTTTACATTTAATTTCACCAATGCCATCTTCGTCAGGGCTGTCAATTTCAACCTGAAGATTTGGCAAGGGTAATCCAGCAGCTTCATCCTTATAGTAAATATCTCGATTTACTCCAACTATTGGAGCACATTCAGTAAGACCATAGCCTTGTATTAAGGATATGCCTAGTTCTCTAAATCCCTTGGCTATTTGGGGGTCAATACCTGCAGCACCACTAATAAACAATCTCATATGCCCACCTAAGGCTTCGTGAATTTGTTTGAATAATTTTCTGCGCACATTAATTCCAACTTTGCCCAATGCATTACTAAGCTTAATTGCAAATTTTATTTTTTTCTCTCCCTTTGACTTTATGGCCTTATTCATTATTTGACGGTACATGGATTCAAAAATCAAGGGAACTCCCAACATCATTGTAGCTTTAGACTCCTTAAGGTTCTTAACTATATGGCGTAACCCCTCACAATATGCGATGGTAGAACCTCTGTATAATTGGCACAAAAAACCACAGGTGCATTCATAGGTATGATGAATAGGGAGGACTGATAAGAATATATCTTTTTCGTCAATATATACCATAGAGCACATACCTATTAGATTTTCTGCTATATTTTTGTGAGATAGCATAACAGCCTTAGCAGCTTCCGTGGTCCCAGAAGTAAATAGAAGCATACTCATTTTGGTGGCATTTATTTCTGCATCAATAAACTCACGTCTTCCTTCCTTTAGCAATTCATGTCCTTTTTGTAAAAGTGAATGGAAGGATAAGATGTTGCTATTATTTTCTTCGCTGTCCATGCTAATAAAATATTGTAAGACAGTAGATTTTTTCTCATAAAGAGGCTCTATTTTGTCTTTAATACTCTCTGAATAAATGATAGCATCTGCCTGTGAGCGTTTTAAGAGTAACTCAATTTCATTTGCAGGAAGCTCTTTATCTAGAGGAACAATAACTCCTGTTCCGTTTACAACTGAAAGATATGAAATAGACCATTCATAACGGTTTTCGCCTATTAAAGCAATTTTCTTATTCTTAAGGCCAAGATCAATAAGGACTGTACCCATAGCGTCCACATCAGATTTGAACTGTTTATATGAAATGGGAGTATAAGCAGTCTCGCCTTTTGGTTTTGATAAAAAAGCTGCCTTATCACCATATAACTCTACACTGGAGTTTAGCATATCCTTTAAATCCTTAATAGGTCTAACTTTATTTAACTCTCTATTTTTCATTATAAATTTACCTCCAAAATAAGAATGTGCCCCATTAAAGCCTTTATGTAAAGCTCTAATAATAATTATTATACAATACTATTTGCAAAAAATCTTTAAAAAAGAGTGGATTTTTTGCATTTTACAGAAGATTTTTATTTAAGGTTAATTTAAGGTTTCTTTTGAAACGTTGACAGATTTATTACTTTCATATAAATTAAGGGAAAAGGTATGGGTATTTGAAAGATTATATAACATTTAACGAGGTGATGGCTTTATGGAGTTTAAGTACAGTATGCCAACTCAAATATATTTTGGTAAAGATGTAGTTTTAAAAAACAAAGAAGTATTTAGTAAAATAGGTAGTAAGGCTTTAATTGTTACAGGAAGGCGCTCTGCAAAAGAGAATGGCTCATATGATGATGTTAAAAAAGCCCTTTTAGAGACAGGGATGGAGTATGTTCTATACGATGAGGTGGAGGAAAATCCATCTTTAGAAACCATAGAAAAAGCAAGCAATATAGGAAAGGATTACAATGTTGACTTTGTAATTGGAATTGGCGGCGGCTCTCCTATGGATGCTGCAAAAGCCATTGCTGTATTTATAAAAAACCCCAAAATTAATATAGATAATATATTTAGCAGTGGGAAGCTAAAGAGTATTCCAGTGGTGGCTGTGCCAACAACTTCAGGGACAGGTTCTGAAGTTACCCAATACAGTATAGTGACTTCTCATAAAGAAAAGACAAAGAAAAACCTAGGGCAAAGTATATTTCCCAAAGTTGCTTTTTTAGATAGTAAATACACATACAACCTGCCTTATGATATTACTGTAAATACCGCCATTGATGCCTTTACCCATTTAGTTGAAGGATATTTAAACACAAACAGTACTTATATGTCAGATATTTATGGTGAAAAGGGTTTTGAGTTATTTGGATATTGTTTCAAAAAACTAATGAGTAAAAATTTACATTCAGAGTTTAGAAGTAAGGTTATGATGGCATCAACTTTGGCTGGGATACAAATTGCACAAAATGGCACATCTCTGCCTCATGGAATGGGATATCCCCTCACATATTTTAAAGGACTTCCCCATGGACTTGCCAATGGTGTTTTGACCATAGAGTACTTAAAATCTTTTAAGGATAAGACAAAAACAGAAAGAATGTTAAAGTTCTTAGGTCTTAGTCATATAGGGGAATTGGAGACTATTTTTAAAAGCTTAATTAATATAAAAATAGATATAACAAAAGAGGAAATTTATGAGTATTCAAAAGGCTTAATGTTTAATAAAAATAAGTTAAAAAACCATCCAGAGGAAGTAGAACTTGAAGATCTTGTAAGGATTTATAGTAAAAGCTTACTTAATAATTAAACTTTTGAATCCTTTATTAAATAACCTGACAGCATAGTTTTCTTTACAATTTTGTCCTAAGTATTATTATTGTTTATATTATTACGAATACTTATGACGGTTGCTGGAATAATGTGCTGGTGCAGCGTTGCATATCCTTTTTACTGCTTCCTTAAGATGATTTTCTGTTATATTTTCCTGACCTTCACCAGCAGCAACCATGGCAGCTTCATTGAGTATTGTTTCTATTTGGGAACAGCTCAAACCCTCAAATTTTGCAACTACCTCATCAATTGACACGTTTTGTGCAAATGTTTTCTTCTTTGTATATATTTTTATCAACTGAATTCTGGTATTATGGTCAGGATAGGGTACAGTATATTTTTTATCAAACCTTCCTGCACGTACCAAAGCTTCATCAAGAGCCTTGTAGTTATTTGTTGCAGCAATAACCATAACACCTTCTTCGCGAGTAAAGCCATCCATCTCATTTAGCATTGCTGTAATAATTCTATTGTTTTCTTTGTCAATTCCAGTTCCAGAGAAAAAACGTTTTTCACCTATTCCGTCAAACTCATCTATAAATACAATACAAGGTCTGTTAGCACGGGCTTTTCTAAACAGGGCTTTAATTTTAGCAGGTCCTATAGACATAATTGCACTTTGAAAATCCGTTGCCTTAGTTGCAATGAAATTAACCTTGGCCTCTCCTGCTAATGCCCTTGCAAACAAGGTCTTTCCGTTTCCGGGATTTCCTTCAAGCATAATGCCGTTTATAGGGCGTATCCCTTTTGCTGCATACTTTTGTGGGTTTTTTAATATGTCCACAGCCTGAAGCATATCCCTTTTTAAATCTTCCATGCCTGCAACGTCTGAAAACTTTGTCTTATTATCACGGATAATTTTAAATGTGTTTTTCCTAAAATTAAAAAGTTTATAAAGACCAAATATTATAACCCCAAAAAAAATAATATAAAAAACCATATCGGTAACTGTATATAAAATGGTATCTACACTTTGTTCAGAGCTGACTTTAACTCCATTAAGGAGTAAAAATTCCTTAAAAGAATCTAATTCTGGATTGTCGGTACGGTACTCTGCTTCATCCCCGTCTAGATAGAACTTTACCTCATTACTTGCTATTTTAGCAGAAATCACATTGCCTTTTTCCACATGATTGTAAAAATCAGAATAAGGCATATATTGAGAATTATCCTTTTCAAAATAAAGAGTTATACCAATGATGACTGCAAGTATAACCATAGAAATAATCAGTATATTTTTTTTATTTTTCATTTGTTTCACCTTTGCCTTAAATATATTTAAATTCAATTATAGCAAAACCGTTTATAATATTCAAAAATATTTATCATACAAATCACTTCTGTCAATGTTTTCTGTACAATTACATTTTACAGTTTGATTTGTATGATGGGAAAGAGGTAATTTGCCTCTTCCTTTATTTTTGCCAATGAAAATTACAACTTCAAAAATTATAAATCCAAGTATTAATATTCCTTTTTATCGCAAATACTTTCAAATTTCAAACCAAAAATATAGAATGCTTATATTTTTATATTTATACAGGTTATTATATACTTTTAAATTTCCGATATATTAATTAGATAGTGTGTTGTAGAGAAATCAGGGAGGTAAAGATAGTGGATTATCCATCAATTTTTCTAATTCTTTTTATTTCTGTATGTGTTGTTTCTACAGTAATAGGCATATTAGTATTAATTAATAATCATAAAGCACCAACCAACAAGACTTTTTTTCTCATAGTTATGTCGGTTAATATTTGGTCAATTGGCTTAGGTTTTGCAACGGTTTCGCCAGATGCTGTAACAGCTGAATTTTGGCGACGGGTTTCGTCTTTTGGTTGGGGATCAGCATATGCAATTATATTTCATTTTATATTAATTATCACAGGTAATGGTGCTTTGCTTAAAAAATGGTGGTCACGCGTATTGTTTTATTTACCTGCAGTTTTATGTATACTGGTATTTGGTCTTCCCACTGGTCTAAATGAAAAACCCTATAACCTTTATCTTACACAATTTGGCTGGAGCAACATGGCCGAAAATAATTTATGGGATTGGTTTTTTTATGTGTACTATATAGGTTATACTGTTACAGGATTGGTGCTGCTGTTGCGATGGGGTATAAAATCATCAGATTCTAAGATAAAAGCTCAGTCCCAACTTCTTTTTTTATCTTTTACTATTACTTTGTTTCTTGCATCAATTACCGATGTAATGATAAAGGATATTCCTCAAATAGCCCCAATTATATTGTTGATTCCAATTGTTGTTATATATCAGACTATTACAAAATATGGTTTTATTATATCTAAACCTACTGAGGAAAGAAGCCGGTTTTCATCTGTAATACTGACAGTTATTATATATGTAATTCTTACTTTTTTACAGATACGTTTGGTGAAAATGCCCAGCACTTTTGAATTGGGAATTTTAGATGGATATACTCTAAGAGGAATAATAACCCAATTACAAATGCTTTTATCAATTTATATAGTACTTAAGGAAGATAAACCTGGTTTTATAGCAGCTATTTTGGTAAATGGAATCAATTTCTTATCTTCTTTAGCTTTCATAATTGGCAGCAAAACAATGGTACCTTTGCCAGGAATAATTTCCTATCTATCAACACTTTTTATTATTGTACTCATAGGAATGTATAAAAAGAAAACAGCTGCAAATATTAAAGAAATCAATGAACAAAGAAATAGCCTTAAATTATCCGAACAAAAATTATATCATATGGCTTATTATGACTCTTTAACGGGACTTCATAATAAAGAGTGGTTTATAGAAAAATTAGATCACTCAATCCAAGAGGCCAAAAAAAGTGATACTTTATTAGGTCTAATATTTCTTGACCTGGACTCATTTAAGTCTATCAATGATACAATGGGTCACTCAACTGGTGACAATGTACTTAAAATGACGGCAGAACGCTTATCTTCCTGTTTAAGAGAAAAGGATGCCATTGCTAGATTTGGTGCTGATGAATTTCTGATATTGATTGCAAATATAAAAAAGCTAGAAGAACTTAAAAAGATTACAGATAGAATTATTCGTGCTTTTGAGGAATGTATACATGTTCAAGATATTGAATATTTTATGACCGCAAGTGCTGGCGTAGCTGTATATCCAGTTGACGGTGAAGATTCAGAGACGCTGCTTAAGAATGCAGATATTGCCATGTATGAAGCAAAAGCGGGAGGAAAGAACCAAATTCTTTATTGTTCGCCGGCTATGAAAGAAGAAACAATTAAAAAAATAAAATTGACAAACAGCTTATACAGAGCCCTTGATAAAAATGAATTGTATTTACATTATCAGCCTCAAGTTGAAGTAAAGAGCCAAAAAATAGTTGGATTTGAAGCTCTTTTACGCTGGAATAATGAAGAATACGGGATGGTTTCCCCAAATATTTTTATACCTATGGCAGAACAAACAGGTTTAATAAGACCCATTGGACTATGGGTTATAAAGACGGCATGTAAACAGTTTAAGGAATTCAATAAAAGTGGTAATAAAAATATCACTCTCTCGGTAAATTTATCAATAGAACAATTAAAAGATATCACCATTGCTGAAAGGATAAGCCAAATACTATATGACACCAAAATGAATCCTAAAAATTTACAGATTGAGATTACTGAATCTATTGCATTTAATGAAGACTCTCATATTTTAGAGCGTTTAGAAGATATCAGAAACCTTGGGATTTCAGTATCAATAGATGATTTTGGTAAAGGCTACTCATCCTTTAATAGGCTTAAGACCTTTAACATTGATTTAATTAAAATAGACATGGATTTTGTCCATGGCATTATTTCTCGGTCTCAGAAGGACAGGGCAATTATTAAGAGTATTATACAAATTGCCAAAAACCTTAAAATCAAGGTTTTGGCAGAGGGTGTAGAAACAGAAGAACAGTTTACATATCTAAGAGATAATGGATGTGATATAATTCAAGGTTACTATTTTTATAAGCCAATGCCAGCAAGTGAAATTGAAAAATTAAACATCCTAGAAGCATATAATTAATTTGTGTTAAAAAAGCTAAAGCAAATTATGCTACTTTTTCCGCATTTGCAAAGTCATGATCATATACAAATTTATCCCAATATTGCATAAATGTTAATTCACTTGGATTGGTTTTAATAAGCTTATCATTTCTTTTGAAAGGTTCATTAAATACAGCATGTATATATACCTCTTGCTTTTGTCCTTCAATAAGAAACTGTACTTTATCAATACCAGGAAGCTCGGTTATAGTATTAATTATTGAGTATAAAGTCATTAACTCTCCTGCTGACCCCCCAGGATGGTTATCAACAAATTCTTTAGAAAGATCTAGTGTGCAGATACTGTCTTTAGTTGATGCGGATAGGAGTTTTGTTCCCTCAGGTATTACTGAATGTAAACCTTCACTTTTTGGATCCTTTTGTAATTCTTCAAATACTAATCTTTCTATTTGTGTATCTTTTTTTATTTCAACTTCTCTTTTCTCAGCAGCAACTTTATCTGCATTGGAATTTGCATAATAAAGTGTGATAATCTCTTTTTCTACAGATTCTTCATCTGCTGGGTTTGTAATTTCAGGTAAAATAGTAGGATTAGGATCCTCACTTCCTCCGTTATTAATTAACCCTCTAAAGTTATCAAAATTTGCAACTAAAACTATTGCTACAACAAGCACTGCCGCAGATACCCAAATTGGCTTTATATATTTATTCATAATAAATAGCCCCCTTTGTAATTGAAAGATAATTAAATAACTAACCCCAATATAATTTTATCAGCTTTTTAAAGAAATTGATACTGACTTTTAAAGCATCTTATGCCAATAATAGCCCTATCAAAGTAAAAGATATTAGAAACCTTGGGATTTCAGTATCAATAGATGATTTTGAGTTTGACAGAAGGGATAAAAAGGTTCAAGAACATCAATAATGCTATTGTATATGTATAAATTTTTATTTATATTAATTGACCAGTTGTTCTAAAGTCTTCATTAACTCAGTTAATGCTTCAATACTTGTTACCATACTATTAACCCGGCTTTGTTGCTGGTCTACATTAGCAAGAACATCTTGAACTGAAGCAGATGACTTTTCAGATATATCAGCTACCACTACCATTTCTTTTGAAACTTTGTTAGCTGACTGCAATAACTTTTCATTTATTATATTTAGTGATTCTGCTTGGCTGAGCACTTCTTCAGAATTTGTCTTAATCATTTCAAATAGTTGTTCTACCACGTTTACTGACTGCTTGCCAGAAACTACTATTTCAAGTCCAGTTTGAATTAATTTGTTTACATGGTGAATTTTTTCTCGTATCAGTTGAATGCTTACATCTACTTGCTGAGAAGCCTTCCGTGAATCTATGGCAAGTTTATGAATTTCAGTTGCCACGACAGAAAAACCTTTGCCATGTTCCCCAGCCTTTGCAGCTTCAATGGAAGCATTTAAAGATAACAACTTAGTCTGATTAGAAATTTCTTTAATCATAGAAACAATATTTTCAATTTTTACACTTTCTTCATTTACTTCACCCATTGCTTCAGATGTGATGTTAACAAATTGGTCTATTTCTATCATTTGATTGGACATTATTTGCATTTTCTCCTGACCTTCTCTGGTTACTTCAACTGTATCCTTAGATTTTTGACTCATGTTAGATGATGCGTCTGCTGTTTCCTCAACAGTGAGGGTAACATCTTGTATTGCCTGCAAAACATCATTAAAACTTAGCGCTTGGGTTTCAATTCCAACAGATATTTCTTTAAATGCCAATACTAAGTCTTTTGATATGCTATCTGTAGATGTTGCATCTCCTTGTAGGTCCATTGTGGACTTTCCTAGTATTTCAACAGATTGAGAAACCTTTTCTAATAACTCATTAGTTTTTTTCTTTGCCTTTTTTGCCTCTAGAGCTCCTTCTTTTATTTTTGTTAACATTTGATTACCAATATGACTTTGGGCGATTAATGCAACTAAAGTTAAAATTAGATATGCATTAGGGGAAAATTTATCTATATTGGCATAACCAGCCTTTGTAAAAAGTGCATAGTTTAATATGATTACTGAGATAACTCCATTTAACAATAAAGGACGATAATTGTGGTAGATAGATATAATAGCAAAAGATAGATACAAAATAAGTGAATTTGGAAAATTCGTAGTATTTTTTATCATGAAAAATGAAACAATGTTAAAGTCTAATGCTATAAAATACATGATATATTCAATTCCAATTTTTCTCCATACAAGAAAACTTATAATCAATGCAACAGGTGAGGCATACTTTATCACATTCATCATTGTGATAGGGTATTTAAAGGCTGAAGCCGCACCTAAAACAACGCAAAGACAAAGAATTATAGCCATTAGTTTATTTCTTTTATGTAGATCCAATAATTGTTGATCCAAAGGACATCACTCCTGTATATATTATTCTAAATAAGTTATTGTACGCTTAATACTAATTGTTACTAATACATGTAAGAAAAGATATAATTATTTGCGAAATACTTGTGATAAATAATGGTTATTTTTACAATTAATTTAAAAAGCTGGAGTTACAATTTTAAGTTAAGAATAAAAGAATTGTTAAGATAAATTATAGCATTTTGTTGGATAAAATGCAATTTGTTTTTGCTGAAAATATATGGCTTAATTTTTTTATAAATGAAAATTTTATTTAAATTGAAGTATTATAATCTTGACATGCATAATAGCATATATTATATTTTAGTACCATTAATTCATGGTTAATTAAGTAAACATATGTAAGGGGAACATGGCAGTTACAGCAATGTTTCTTGCACAGTTAAAAATTTATTTAAGTTTTAATTTACATTTGACCTGTTTAGGTATAATTGGGTTGCGGAAAACGCAGTTCATTTATAAAAATATTTTTTGGGGGAGAGAAGTAAATGAAACAAAAGTATAATCGCATTATTCCGGTCATTGCGGCCATTGCGATCCAATTGTGCCTGGGGACGGCATATATTTGGAGTGTGTTTCAAAATGGGATAGCTTCAAGTATATTTGGGGGTTCAAATGCAGATGCAGCCCTTACATTTTCACTTCTACTGGCTTTATTAGGCATAGGCGGTACCATTGGCGGGACATTGCAAAACAAAATAGGTCCAAGAATAACAGTTATAATTGGAGGATTAATATTATCCATAGGTTTTTTTATCGCTTCGTTTACTACATCGTCGGCACCATGGCTTTTATGGCTTACATATGGTGTTTTAGGCGGTATAGGTATGGGTTTTACTTATTCTACAACCATTGCTTGTGCCCAAAAATGGTTTCCTGATAAAAGAGGACTTGTTACAGGTGTTATAGTTTCTGCTCTTGGATTTGGCGGTGTTGTTTTTACGCCTATTGTTGAAACCATTATTAGCAAACTTGGGAAGGACGTTCCAGGTCAGGGAGAACTTATTTCTTTTAGAATACTCTCACTGATATTTTTGATTGTATGTACAGTTGGTGGTCTTATGGTTAAAAACCCTCCTGAAGGTTTTAAACCTGAAGGATGGACGCCTAAAGCGACTGCCGCTAATGCCAGGGCTTTGAGAACTTTAGAAGTTTTAAAAACACCTCAGCTTTATTTACTGACATTTTCATTAATGCTTGCTTGTATGGGCGGACTTATGATGATTGGTTTTGCAAAACCTATTGCCATAGCCCGAGGTCTTGCTGAAACTGCTACCATTGGCGTTTTTGCAATTACAATGTTTAACGCATTTGGCAGGCTTTTCTGGGGTGGTGTTTCAGATAAATTAGGATGCAAGAAAACAATTATTCTTCTTTTGGGGTTGACAGCAGTTTTATCTCTTTGCGTCAATATAGCAGGCGGCTATATGATATATGTTCTTATTGCTTGTATTGGTTTTGCCTATGGTGGTTTTTTAAGTACATTTCCTGCGTATACAGCAGAGCTTTTTGGTACAAAATACAATGCAACAAACTATGGTATAGTTTTGATAGGTTTTGGAATAGGTGCGGTGGCATCATCAGTCATTGCAGGTATTTACAAAGACATCGCTAAAGATGATATTAATCTTATGTTCCCAGCATTTGTTATAGCATCTTTAGCAGCAGCAGTTGCAATTATCATGGTTTTCTTTATTAAGCCAGTAAATAATAAAAGTTAAAGAAAAATACATTTATATTTTAGATAAATATAACTTATTAATTTAAAAAAAGAGGGAATAAAAAATATAGGAAGGAATTTTATACTTCCTATATTTTTTTTAACAATTATCTTTTGAATAACTGTAAAAAAAACTCAATATGTTGCAATAGCAACATACAAAAACTTTTGTGCATAGTATAATATTGTCATAAGGCAGAGAATTATGAAAAATTGCATAGTTATCTAAATCTAATCTAAATCTATATAAAGGTTTTGATAAAGGTAAATTACCAATGGGGAAGGCAGGTGACTTTTTATGCAAAGATTTATATTAAGCAAGAAAAATTATATAATGTCAATAAGCATAGTTTTAATTGTAATTGGATTTGTAAGCAAATTAGGCTTTAAAAATGAAATGATAGCTGTTTATTCTTTAGGCATAGCTTCTATTTTAGGTGTTCTTCCCATTGCAATTCAAGCAGTTCAGGCATTAAAAGTTAAGGTAATTAGTATAGATGTTTTGGTTACCATTGCTGTTATAGGAGCATTTTTAATTAAAAATCTTGAAGAATCAGCAATTGTTACATTCTTATTCTTGTTTGGTGCTTTTTTAGAACAACGCACATTGAATAAGACACGTTCTGCAATTAAAGAACTAACTGAAATGGCTCCTGAAAGTGCTTTAAAGCAAATGGAAAATGGTGAATTTGAAGAAGTGGAAGTGGATGAAGTAGATATAGGTGATGTTCTGCTTGTAAAAACAGGTGGTAAAGTTCCTGTTGATGGTACAGTTTTAACAGGTGAAGGATATATAAATGAGGCCAGCATTACTGGAGAGTCTGTACCTGTAGCTAAAAGCAAAAATTCCCAAGTCTATGCCGGAACCATCTTAGAAAATGGAACCATCCAAATTATTGCTAACCGCGTTGGTGAAGATACTACCTTTGGAAAAATTATTGAACTGGTTGAAGAAGCACAGGATTCAAAATCTGAAGCAGAGCGTTTTATTGACAGATTTTCAAAATATTATACTCCGGCAGTGTTGGTGCTATCCATTATAGTATGGCTAATTACACGAAATGTTGAACTTTCAATTACAATATTGGTTCTAGGATGTCCTGGAGCATTGGTTATTGGAGTGCCTGTATCCAATGTAGCAGGTATTGGCAATGGAGCAAGGCATGGTGTTCTTTTAAAAGGCAGTGAGATTATTAGTGATTTTAGCAGAGTTGATACCATAGTATTTGACAAAACCGGAACACTTACAGTAGGAAATCCTAAAGTTGCAGAGAAAGAAGTATATGGTGATAATATTGAGAAGGTGCTAAGTTACCTTGCAAGTGTTGAAAAAGAGTCAGATCATCCATTAGCCAAGGCAGTTGTGGAATATATTGGCGATACAACACTATATACAGTTGAGAAAACAGATGTTGTAAAGGGTAGCGGTATTGTTGCTTATGTAGATGGACAAAGGGTCGCTATTGGCAATATTTCATTAATGATGAGGGAAAATGTACCTTTAAATGGAAAGATCCAGACAGATATTACCCGCTTTCAAGAAAGAGGAAACTCCCTTGTTCTGACAGCAGTTAATGGTGAATTAAAAGTATTAATGGGTATACGTGACCAAATCCGGGAGGGTGTAAAAGAAGACCTTAAAAAACTAAAAAAATTGGGAGCTAAAAACCTAATAATGCTATCAGGTGATAATCAGGGAACAGTTGATTTAGTGGCAAAAGAGCTTGGGCTTACAGAAGCTCATGGGAATATGCTTCCAGAGGATAAATCAGCATATATTGAGAAATTAATAGCAAAGGAGCAAATTGTTGCATTTGTTGGAGATGGAGTAAATGACAGCCCATCATTGGTTCTTGCACAAATTGGAATTGCAATGGGAGGTGGAACAGATGTGGCAATTGAAACATCTGATGTTGTCCTGATGAATTCTGATTTTAGCCGCTTGCCTCATGCACTGGGTTTAGCAAAAGCAACAGCAAGAAATATGCGTCAAAATATTATTATTGCAGTGGGAGTTATAGTGATATTACTTGCAAGTGTATTTTTAAGTGAATGGATGAATATGTCCATAGGTATGTTAGCACACGAAGGAAGTATATTAGTGGTAATTTTTAATGGAATGAGGCTTTTACGCTATAAATTAAAATATTAAAAAAAGAAGGAGAGATAAAAATGAAAAAAGCAACTATTCAATTGGAGACATTAACTTGTCCATCATGTGTTTTAAAAATTGAAAATGCAACAAAATCTGTATCAGGTGTGGATAAGGATAGTGTAAAGATAATGTTTAACTCAAGTAAATTAAAGTTTGATTTTGACGATGAAAAAACCTCAGTTGAAGAGGTTGAAAAGGCTATTTCTGCCCTTGGATTTCAGGTAAAGAAATCTCAGGTTAAATAAAGATAATTAATTCTTAGTCCAATATTTCAAAGGCTTTCGGCATTAAATTTGCTGAGGCCTTTTTATTTTTTGCAAGTATTTTTGAAAAATAAAAAAGTTTATATTAGCAAAACTTTGTATAGTATATATTAAAAAAATATGATATTATTGTAGAAAACAACAAGGAAGGGTACAGTTATGAAAAGACTATTGATGGTTTTGCTAGTTATTATGTTGCTTACAAGCTTCATAGGGTGCAGCACAGTAAATTCACCAGTTAGAACTTCTAATTCTAATGATTATATTACACAAGAACCGTCTGAAATGCCAGGGGCAATTTCCCAGGATAAAAAAACTCTTAGTCCATTGGAAGTACATTTTTTAGATGTTGGGCAAGCAGATTGTATTCTAATTAAAACACCCCTGCAAAAGGTTATACTAATTGATTCGGGAAAAAATAGCCATGAGAATACCGTTGTATCCTATATAAAATCCCAAGGAATTGATACAATTGATGCAGTGGTGGGAACACATCCACATGAGGACCATATTGGAGGATTAGATGCTGTAATTAATAACTTTGATATTGGCAAGATATTTATGCCAAAAGTTTCCCATACAACAAAGACCTTTGAAGATGTTCTTAATGCTGTAAAAAATAAAGGTTTAAAAGTGACAACTGCTTTTGCGGGCACAAATATTGAGGTTGATACAAATTTAAAGGTTGAGATGTTATCGCCTAATAGCGAAACCTATGATGATATGAACAATTATTCTGCAGTTATTAAACTAAGCTACAACAACACATCCTTCCTTTTTACAGGGGATGCGGAAAGTATTTCAGAACAAGAAATGATTTCAAAAGGCTATGATTTAAAAGCAGATGTATTAAAGGTAGGGCATCATGGAAGTGCTACATCTACTACTGCCCTTTTTCTAAATAAAGTCAGCCCCCAATATGCTATTATTAGTGTAGGAAAAGAAAATAGTTATGGACATCCAGATAATTTAATATTAAACAGGCTTAAAACCTTTGGAGTGGAAGTATTTCGTACAGATGAAGCTGGGACTATTATAGCAACTAGTGATGGTGAAACTATAAAATTTGATAAAATATCAAAATAGCAATAAATTTTGAGGCTGATAAAAATAGTGCAAGATGGAAGGAGATAAAAACACATGAAAGTTACAATTGATAGGTTTGAAGGAAATTATGCTGTTGTAGAACTTGAAAACAAAACAGTATTTAATATGCCTATAGAATTATTGCCTAAAGGTGCAAAAGAAGGTTCTGTATTAAAAATTGAACTTGATACTGAAGCAACAAATAATCAAAAGGAGAGAATTCAAAAACTAATGGATGAGGTATGGGAATAATGAAATAAAGGGGCATTAGCCCCTTTTGTTTTTACAGCAATTTTTCAACAAGCTGTGGTATTTTCTCTGTAGCAGTTTTTATTGCCTCTTGCCTTTCTTCTTCCGTCTCTCCCGTGCCGTCAACTAATAATTCGTAAAAGGCACTGATGCCAATAAATTTCATGATATCTTGTACATAGTTCAATCCTTTAGAAAGGGCTGGTTTTAATAACCATGGAATGTTGGCGCCAGAAGATTGAACATATATAAAAGTCCTTGGCTTATCATTCATAAGACCATAGGGTTTATTGTTTTTAAAGGAGATTGTTTTTTCAGTCTGTATAATGCAATCTATATATTCCTTTACAGGAGCAGGAAATGATAAACTCCACATGGGAGCTGCCAGTACATAAATGTCCGCTGATTTAAATTGGTCACACAGCTGTTCAATTTTAGCAACCTCTCTTTGTTCTTCTTTGGTAAGGTTACTTCTAGCCTCAGAACTTACAATTGCACTTCTGCTTTCAAAATAGCAGCCTTTTAGCTGGGGGATATGTTCTTCATACAAATTTAATTCTTCCAGCTTCACATTTTCTATTTTTTCTATAATTGCTTTTACCAATCTCCTGCTTACCGTTCTACTTGAAGACTGCTCTTCAGTTTTTGAATTTGCAATAATATAAAGTAATTTTTTCATAAATTTCACCTTCTGCACATTATTAGATACTAAAAACTATTGTTTGTCTTTTTGATATACTTTATTCTTAAACTTGATTTATATTTTATTGTTCAATAAAATATAAATGAAAAATATAATAAAGAAAAGGAGAAAAAGCATACATATAATGCTTTACAAAAATTATGGTGGATAAAGTTATAAAAACATTAGAAGAATATGGACCTATGACAGGGAAAGAACTGCAGCAAAAAGTTCAATTAGATGATTTTTATTTGTGGAAAATTTGCAATACCCATGAGGAAATAATAACAAAAACAATTGGAAAAAGATATTTAAGGTTTGATATACAGGTAGAAGGCTATGCAAGGCTATCCCCGTCTATAGTGAGGGAATTTTACTCCTATACCATTGTTGGTCTTAAAAAAGATATTGAAAAAATATCAGAGAAAATTAAGACACTTAATAAAACCATAATTGATATTAGCAGAGATAAATTCCGTTTAGCATATGAGGTAATGAAGCAAATTGTTGAAACCAATGAAAATGCCGAGGTGCTAAAAAAATATGTATGTTTTTTAATTGCAGGGGATGTGGTGTTTGAAATGGCTCATTTAGAGCCTAGACCAGAATCTTCTACAGGAAAATTAGTTAAAGGCTCGGACTTGGATATTGTAGTAGTTACAAAAGGACTTCCAGATAGTTTGGTTAATAATATTGACCTTCTAATATATAATAAGAAAAATTTCCTTTTAAAAAATCCTAGCTACAATGAAGAGATTGATTATGTGGTAAAGGATATTTCTAAGGTAAAGGAGCAATTAGAATTTAAAGACTTTAAGTCTATGATAGCTTCTAAGGTTCTTTATGAAAGCCAATTTCTTTATGGAAGCTATGAAATGTATGAAGATATAAAAGAAATGGTTAAAGAAGCAGGTATACCGCAAAAAATAGCAGAATTAGAAGAAAAGGCGGAAATTGATAGAAGCAATGCGAGAATGTATCTTTTAAAAGCTAAAGTGCCTTTAGCAGAAGAGGAAAGTTTAAAATTGTTCTATACAAAAGAAGAAAAGGAAGAGTTTTTTTAATACACTTGTGATTTAAATGGAGGATTTTTTATGGGGGAAACAGAGGAAATTAAAAAGAAAAGAATAGCAATTATACTACAGATTTTGGCAGGGGGATTTTTGGGTTTTTTAGGAGGGTATCTTTTAGTTAACAAACTATTATTCGGGGATTGGAATTTTGCCAGACTTATTTTATTTTTAATTTTTTTAATTGCCGGACTATTTATTACCACTAATGTTCATGAGATAGGCCACTTAATATTAGGAAAAATTAATGGATACAAGTTGATTTCTTATAGGATAGGCTTTTTTGCATTAAATAATGAAAATGGGAAGATTAAATTTTCTATTATAAAAAATGAAGGTTACATGGGACTTTGTGCTATGATAGCACCGGAAAAAAAGATACCTGACTTAAACCATTTATTGTATTATTCAGGTGGGGTTTTATTCAATATACTATTTGGAATTGTTTTAATTATAATTAAAAGCATAATAAATCCTCATGATTTATTAAATATGGTTTTTATTATAACTGCTGCAATTTCTATTTTACTAGGAGTAGTTAACTTTATTCCTTTTTTTTCAGGGAACAACCCTTCAGATGGTAAAATAATGTGGAGTATAATATTAAAAAAGCCTTTTTCAAAAAAACTTATGGAAGTTAACAGGCTGTGTGCCCAATTTTCTGCTGGAAAATCATTAAGTGAACTAGATATACCATTTGATTTTAATATATACCAGCCTGATTCATTAGATATAACACTTTTATTTTATTCATATTTTAAAGCTTTAGATACTGACGATGATGAAATGCGTTCTAAATACATAAAAAAAATGAAGCAGTGGATAAATTATATCCCTGGGCAGTTGTTTCCCCATACCTGTTATGAAATTTGTTATAATGCCTGTATAGATGGAGATAGGGAAGAAGCGGTGGAGTATTATAAAAAGGCTGAAAAAATACTAATAAACGATAAAGATGTAAATGGTTTGAGAGTGAAAGCCTATTATGAATATTATGTAAATAAAAACATAAATGTGTCAAAGTTTTTTTGTGATAGTGCATTAGAAGTTGTAGATAAATTTCCAGTTAGAGGACAAGCCCTAATTGAAGAAAAATTAGTTAAAAAGCTTATAAATATAATGGGCAATAATTAAAAGAAATTGAAACAAATGCATTTTAAATATAAAATTAAATTACTGATATAACTAAAATGCACAGAAAGACAGGTGGGGTATGTGATGAAGCTAAGCAAAAGTGCAATAAAAGATAGACAGGTTTGGGAAAATGCAGGGATTGAATTGCCTGAATTTAATATTGATAAAATGCAAGCTGTGACAAAGGAGGAGCCCACATGGGTTCATTTTGGGGCAGGCAATATTTTCAGAGGATTTATAGCAGTTTTGCAGCAAGAGTTATTGAATTTGGGCAAAGTACAAACAGGGATAATTGCAGTGGAGACATATGACCATGAAATAATAGACAGTATATATGAGCCCTATGATAATTTAAGTCTTTTGGTGCTTATGGAACCAGAGGGGACATTGAGAAAAAAGGTTATAGCTAGTGTATCAGAAAGTCTTGTGGGGGAGACTTCAAGAGAGGGGCACTGGAAAAGGTTAGAGGATATATTTAAGAGCCAATCTCTTCAAATGGTAAGTTTTACAGTTACCGAAAAAGGTTATTCACTTATGGACATATCAGAAAACTATTTACCTTATGTTGTAAAGGATTTTAAAACAGGACCTGAAAGTCCAAGACATCTTATATCTAAAGTTGCAGCACTTACATATTTAAGATATAAAAATGGAAAACTTCCAATTGCTTTTGTCAGCATGGACAACTGTTCACATAACGGGGATGTTTTAAAAGATGCTATTTTAACTGTGGCTAAAAACTGGGTGGATAATGGACATGTGGAAAGTGAATTTTTAGAGTACCTAAATGACAAACAAAAAGTGTCTTTTCCCTGGACTATGATTGATAAAATAACTCCAAGACCCTCTGAAAAAATAAAAGATGATTTAAATAAAATTGGATTTTTAAGTACAAGAATACTTTGCACTGATAAAAATACATTTATTGCTCCCTTTGTAAATGCAGAAGTTCCTCAATATCTTGTTATTGAAGATGATTTTCCAAATGGGCGTATGCCCCTAGAGGTGGCGGGAGTTCTTTTTACAGACAGGGAAACTGTTGATATGGTAGAGAAAATGAAGGTAACAACATGTCTAAACCCGCTACATACCACATTGGCTGTCTTTGGCTGTCTTTTAGATTACAAGCTGATAGCCCACGAGATGAAAGATAGGCGTTTAAAAAAATTAGTTGAGAAAATAGGCTATGAAGAAGGGATGCCTGTTGTTGTAAATCCCGGAATAATAGATCCTAAGGATTTTATAGATGAAGTGATAAATAAAAGGCTGAAAAATCCATTTATTCCAGACTCACCTCAAAGAATTGCAACAGATACCTCACAAAAAGTAGGCATAAGATTTGGAGAGACAATAAAAACATATGCTTCTTCTAAAGATTTAAAAGTAGAAAATTTAAAATTTATTCCACTGGCTATTGCAGGCTGGTTAAGATATCTACTTGGAGTAAATGATAAGGGTGAAAAATTTAAATTAAGTCCAGACCCTATGCTAGATGAGCTTAAGGAGTATTTAGAGGGAATAGAGATGGGAAATACAGATTCTGTTGAAGATAAATTAAGGCCGATTTTGTCCAATAAAAACCTGTTTGGTATAGATCTTTATGATGTTAAATTGGCAGAGAAAATAGAAGGATATTTTAAAGAAATGATTGTGGGAAAAAATGCAGTAAGAAATGTATTAGCAAAATATTTGGAAGAATAGGCAGACATTTTTATGTGATATCTAAAAAAATGTTGTAAAAACAGCTTTTACAAAAGACTTAAAAGAGGGGGATTTACAAATGAAAATGACATTTAGGTGGTTTGGTGAAAAAGATGACAGCGTAAAGCTTTGGCAGATAAAGCAGATACCAGGTATGACAGGAGTGGTGGGAGCACTTTTTGATATTCCTGTGGGAGAGGTTTGGTCTTTAGAAAAAATAAATCAATTAAAAACCACTGTTAACAATGCAGGATTAGAGTTGGAAGTGATAGAAAGTGTAAATGTACATGAAGACATAAAGCTAGGACTTCCAACAAGGGATATGTATATTGAAAATTACATAAAGACTATAAAAAATCTAAGCAAAGCAGGGATAAAGGTAATTTGCTATAACTTTATGCCGGTGTTTGACTGGCTTAGAACTGACCTGGCAAAAAAATTAGAGGATGGCTCAGAAGTTCTTTCATATGATGACAGTACTATAAGCAAAGTTGACCCTATAAAACTTGTTGAAGATATGGAGGAAAACTCCCATGGCTTTAGCTTGCCAGGGTGGGAGTCCTATAGATTAAAAGAGTTAAAGGATACTTTGGAAAAATACAAAAGCGTTGATGAGGAAAAGCTTTTTGACAATTTAAAATACTTTTTAGAAAGCATAATTCCTGTATGTGAGGAAGTGGATGTAAAAATGGCTATACATCCTGATGATCCGCCATGGAATCTTTTTGGACTTCCAAGAATTGTTACATCCAAAAGTAATCTTGAAAGACTTGTAAGCCTTGTAGATAGCCCGTATAACGGTTTGACTTTATGCACCGGTTCCTTAGGCTCTAATCAAAAAAACAACATTCCAGACATGATAAGATATTTTGGAAAAATGGGAAGAATTCATTTTGCCCATATAAGAAACATTAAATTTGTCTCACAAAGGACATTTCACGAAACTTCACACCTATCCAGTGATGGCTCATTTGATATGTATGAAATTATAAAAGCATTTTATGATGTAGGTTTTAAAGGCTATGTAAGGCCAGACCATGGAAGAATGATTTGGGGTGAAAAAGCAAGGCCTGGATATGGTCTTTATGACAGGGCTTTAGGAGCTGCATATATAAACGGATTGTGGGAAGCTATAGATAAGTGTAAAAGGAGCGGAAAGTATGAATAAAGAGGAAATACTACATAGAATAAAGGAATGTGGGCTTGTTGCGGTGGTAAGGGCAGAGACAAAAGAGCAGGCATTTAAAATTGTAGATGCATGTATAGAAGGTGGAGTATGTGCAATAGAGATTACATATACTGTGCCTGGAGCAACGGAAATCTTAAAAGAATTAAGTTCAAAATACAGTGATGAGGAAATAATTCTAGGGGCAGGAACTGTAATGGACACAGAAACTGCCAGGATTGCTATTTTAGCAGGGGCACGCTATATAGTAACACCATATTTAAATAAAGATGTGGTGTATCTTTGTAATAGATATAGCATTCCCTGTATGCCAGGTGCAATGACAATTAAAGAAGTTGTAGAGTGTTTAGAAGCAGGTGCTGATATAATAAAGGTATTTCCAGGAGAAGTTCTAGGTCCTAAATTTATTAAAGCAGTGAGAGGACCCATACCTTATGTGTCTTTAATGCCTACAGGAGGTGTGGATTTAGAAAACATTTCACAGTGGATAGAGGCAGGTGCTGTTGCTGTTGGTGCAGGAGGGAGCCTTACAAAGGGAGCTAAAAAGGGGGACTATAATTCTATAACCAAAACAGCAAAAGAATTTATTACAAAAATAAAACTTGCAAGAGAAAAATAGAATGTCAATAAATTAAATAAAACACAAAAGAGATAAAATACAAATATTTTGTTTGGAGGTATAATAATGCCAAAAATAATATGCTTTGGAGAGATAATGCTACGGCTTTCACCACCAGGATATTTAAGATTTGTACAGGCAAATACCTTTGATGCCACATATGGAGGAGGGGAGGCAAATGTAAGCATTTCCCTTGCTAATTACGGCATGGATGCTGCATTTGTCACAAAGGTGCCGGACAATTCCATTGGTCAGGCAGCTATAAACAGCTTAAGACAGTATGGTGTCAATACAGATTTTATTGCAAAGGGTGGAAGCAGGCTTGGAATATATTTTTTAGAAAAAGGTGCTTCTCAAAGACCTTCAAAGGTTATATATGACAGGGAGAATTCTTCCATTGCAACAGCTGGTGAAGAAGATTTTGACTGGGACTTTATATTTGAAGGAGCTAAATGGTTTCATTTTACGGGAATTACTCCTGCATTAGGTGAAAATGTTCAAAAGATTACAGAAAAAGCGTGTAAAACAGCTAAAGAAAAAGGACTTACAGTAAGCTGTGATTTAAACTATAGAAAAAATCTGTGGTCAACAGAAAAAGCAGGAGAGGTAATGGCACGGCTTATGAAATACGTGGATCTTTGTATTGCAAATGAAGAAGATGCAGAAAAAGTATTTGGAATAAAGGCAGACAATACAGATGTTACAGGAGGACAACTAAACCTTGAGGGATATAAAGAGGTTGCAAAAAAGCTTAAAGATAAATTTAATTTTGATAAAGTTGCAATTACTTTAAGGGAGAGTATATCTGCTTCTTATAACAACTGGAGCGCTATGCTATATGCCAAAGATGAATTTTATTTTTCAAAAAAATACTCTATAAATATTGTAGACAGAGTAGGCGGAGGGGATTCTTTTGGAGGAGGCCTTATATATGCACTGATGAACCAATATAATATGCAGGAATCTATAGAGTTTGCAGTTGGTGCATCATGTCTTAAACATTCAATTGAAGGTGATTTTAATCATGTTAGCGTGAATGAAGTAAAGGCACTTATAAAAGGTGACGGTTCAGGAAGAGTTCAAAGATAAATATATAAAAAGAAGGAGTAGTACAATGAGGGAGATTCTAGATAAACAAAACATAGAAAAAGCTGTAGAAAACACAATAAACTCCACATATATTACCGATATTCATACACATTTGTTTTCTGAGTGTTTTGGCGATATGTTTCTCTATGGCATTGACCAGCTATTGACATACCATTATTTGGTTGCAGAAGCTATGAGATATACAGATATGGACTATGAAAGCTTTTTTAATATGAATATAAGTCAACAAGCAGAGTTTGTCTGGGAAACATTATTTATTAAAAATACTCCAGTAAGCGAGCCAGCCAGGTCTATAATAACAATATTTAATAGATTAGGTCTTGATGTAAATATTAAAGATATAAACTATTACAGAAAAATTTTCCAGTCTAAAAATCTTTCCCAATACATAGATGAAGTATTTGAAATTGCAAAACTAAAATGTGTAGTAATGACCAATGACCCTTTAGATGATGAAGAGAGAAAAGTTTGGGACAATTCATATGTAAAGGATAATAGATTTAAGGCTGCCCTAAGGCTTGATAGAGTTTTAAATTCATGGGAAGAAAGCTTTATACATATTAAAAAACTTGGCTATAATGTGGAAAAAGACTTATCAGATTCAACAATTAAAGAAATACAGAAATTTTTTATTGATTATATAGAAAAAATGGAAGCACTATATTGTGCAGTATCCCTGCCACCTGATTTTAGCATGTGTGACGGTACTAT
>JAAYTS010000146.1 GCA_012517995.1 Clostridium sp. | reverse complement strand
TTCAGAACATTCCGTAACGCTTCAACGCACAAATTACTTCATACGCTGGTTACTGACTAAGTGGCTGCCCTACCTTTACCACTACAGGACTTTCACCTGCTAGCATTTGCCAGCTTAGCTGGACGCACACATCAATACTACGCACTCAACATGGAACGAGACTCCCTCTATGATGTCATTGACTTTTTACGTATGTGGAAACATTTCCATTCAATTCTGACTTTTTTTAGAGGTATGCGGAAACATATCTACCATTTAAATAATCCCTTGGGATTTTTTCCTACATTTTTAATACTTTGGAAGCTCTGGACAGTTTTTTCATTACATCTTGCATAAAGCACTTCCATGTTTTACCTTTTTATATATCATAATAACAACTTAGTAATATCTTTTATTTCTGGATCTTTGAGAAAATCTCCAGCTACAGTTACAACAATCCCATTTTGATGTGTGTTCATCGGGAAGTACTTAGTAATCAAATCATGTGGTATTAAATAAGCTTCACTAACTTCAAAATCTCTACTAAAAATAATCGCGATTAAATAATCAAATTGACAATCTTCATAGTTCCTAATAACATTGAGCTGACGACTATTCTTTCCCGGATGCATCCATCTACTTTTTATCTGATATTTTAATCCTGTTTCGGGATCCCAAGCATCATATCCCTTTTTACTGTTCTTTTCGAGTTTGAAGTTCATTTTTGTGCTAACAAGCCATTCTGCATAGTCGCCTACAGGACTATTATATGTACGTACAATTCCTGATTTTTTTAGTGCATTCAAGATTGATGCATATTCTTTTAATTTTTACTTTACTTCAAAAAATTCCATATTATTAACTTCCTCAAGGATTTTCTTGTTTTAGTAGTTTTTAGTATAGTTAAATCATATCACTTTTGCCTATATTACAAGCAGAGCACAATGTTTGTAGATTATCAAGTACTGTCTCTCCTCCTTTAGACCATGGAATGACATGATCTATATGCAAATCAACTGAAGGATCCTTAGCTGGAGATGCACCACAAGCACAACATTTAAAGTTATCTCTTTTTAATACTTCAAATCTCAATCTCATCCCTGGTTCACGCTTAGTCTTATGGGAATAATCTTTTTCTATATTATTACATTGTTTATTGGTGTTTAAAATTCCTAAATCGTAATCTTCACTTGGAGCGATAATCCGTTTCCCTTCAATACACTTACCGACTACAATTTCATCTCCTTGTTTTGGTTTATGATAGATTAGGCCATTATACGGATAGTTAACACCTAAGCATCTAAAGTGCCCTCTCTCAATATATTCAAAAACAGCTGGCTTCTTATCAATTTGAATACCATTGTTAACCCTATTGTAGCAATAATCTGTTGGAATAATACTTCCCTCATTTGTTCCATATTTTTGATATAGTATTCTGTATATTTCCCTCAGTTCAATAATATAATCAGTTCCAAACTTATCTACCATTTCATTTGCGAGCTCTATTATCTGGTCATCAATTTTTTTACTCATTTGATTGTTAACCTCCTTAAATACATACGAACATATGAATAATTTTATATCATTCGTTTTCAGATAAGTTTTAATCCTCATCTTCTCCTCATAGTTCATATTCAACATAGTCTAATAAAAAACCCTATAGATAAATTCTACCAAATTTCTGTCAATTATGCCACTAAAAACGTCCCTTGATATGTTCGTTCCCTCAAACACATATCAAAGGACTAAATAAGTCGAATTATTAACTTTTATATTACGCCGTCTCTCAAACCCAGTATTTTCAATCATTCCAGAACTTACTTATTTCGACATCAACACCACCGTCTCAACATGCACCGTCCAGGGAAACATGTCTACTGGCTGTACCCTTTCCACTTTAAATCCCCCTTCACTTAGGTACTTCAAATCCCTTGCAAGGGTTGACGGATTACACGACACATACACAATTCTAGAAGGCTTAATTTTCACCAAAGTCTTAAGAAGGCTTTCATCACATCCCTTTCTTGGAGGATCCACTACAACCACATCCGCCTTTATACCCATCCCCGGCAGTACCTTCTCTGCCTCACCTAAAATAAATTCCACATTGCCAATGCCATTAATACGGGCATTTTCCTTTGCATCCTCTATTGCATCTTCCACAACCTCAACACCATAAACCTTCTTTGCCTTTTGAGATAAAAACAGTGATATTGTACCAATGCCGCAGTAAAGGTCAAAAACAACATCCTTTTGGGTCAGCCCTGCATATTCAAGGACTTTATTGTACAAAACCTCCGTTTGAACCGGGTTTACTTGAAAAAAAGAGTTTGGGGATATATTGAATTTAAACTTCCCAATATAATCTGTAATGCTGCCTTTCCCATAAATAACGATATTTTTTCTACCTAAAATAACATTTGTCTTTGCCCTGTTTACATTTATAACAATGCTTTTTATTTCTGCCACTTCATTTAACAAAGCATTTATTAATCTATCCTTTTTGGGCAGGTCTTTACCGTTTAAAACTAAAACCACCATTACTTCTCCTGTTTTAAAACCCACCCTGGTCATAACATGGCGTACCAGGCCTTTTCCTGTGGTTTCATCATATACGCTCACATTGTTTTCTGCAATATACTCTTTAACAATGGCCTTTACTTTATCTGCTGCCCTATGTTGAATTTCACATGTTGGTCCTTCAATGATATCATGAGACCTTTTAGCATAAAAACCTATCTGAACTTCTCCCTTTTTTCTTCCCACCGGGTTCTGGGTTTTGTTTCTATACCTAAAAGGTTCTTCCATTGAGATAATATCACACACATGAATATCTTCAAGCTTCCCTATTCTCTTTAAATTTTCCCTTACTACATTTTCCTTAAATTCTAGACCTAATTCACTTCTCATATGCTGAAGACTGCATCCTCCACACCTTTTATACACTTCACAAAAGGGAATAGCCCTATCAGGTGAGGGTTTTATTATTTTAAGGAGTTTCCCTATGCCATAGCTTTTATGCAGCTTTATAATCTTAATTTCTGCTTCTTCATTCTCAATTGCTCCCTCTACAAACACAGTGAAGTTATCTATTCTTCCTACTCCTAGACCTTCATGGGTCATTCCTTTAATCTCTATAGTATAAATTTCATTCTTCTTTATTGGTACCAAAGTTTTTTCCACCTTTTTTAATATAATTAGGGTTCTGTTCCATAAACAAGATTCCCTGAAATATATACGGTTATTTTGTTCCAATCCGTATAATCTAATGCATTTGAATTAAAGGAATAGTGGTTTGCCTGATTGTAATTTGACCAATCATCCTTTGTAACTCTTATCTGCACTTCCACACTTTCATTTGGTGCAAGGGTTCCTGCTCCACTAGCAAATGCTATTTCAAGATAAGTATCTGCTCCATTTTTAGCAGAAGGAAGTTTAATAAATTTTCCTGTAACATTTGAACTGCCAGCATTGCTCCAGTCACACCAGAAGCTTTGGGATTTTCCCCCGTCATTTATATAATAATATCTAATCTTTACATCTGAAAGATTTAGCGACTTATTATCTTTGTTTGTTATTCTAAACCTAGGACTTATACTATTTGATGAAGGCTCCCTGTTTAAATTTGAATACTCCACCAAAACTGCACCTTTATTAACTGCCCCATTACCACTCTGCCCACCTGACGTTGGAGTAGCTGTTGACCTGGCTGTAGACGTGGGAGTAACTGCAGGCGTCGGAGTAACTGTAGGCGTCGGAGTAGCTGCCGGCCTGGTTGTAGATTTAGCTGTAGATGCTGGAGTAGCTGTTGGTGTTGGACTAGCCTTTGGTGCAGCATTAGTTGGCGTGGTAGAAGCTGCTGGTCCATCTGCAGCCTTTGTCCCACCTTTATCTTGTGAACCGACACTTGTGCCCCCTGGCTCATTTCCAAATACAAGCACTCCATTATCATACACAGGCATATATAAAGTTTTCGCCACAGAACCTGAAGTAAGTCCTTTATAAGAGTAGTCTTTTTGAGGATTTCTCACTACACCATCTGGCGCTGCAATTCTAAACTGTACTTCCTTTTTATAAGCCGACTGTCCACCTGGATAAATTTTTGTTCCTGAAAAGTCCACAATTACATAGTAGATATCCCCACTATGATGCTTAACTTCTGAAATCTTTGCCCCCTGATTATAACTTGAATTTATAGTTAAGTCCCCTGCACTATTGCCTGACTTTATAAAATCTCCTAAATCCATAAAATATTTAAAAGATAAGTTTTCACATATCCTTGCCGGCCAACCTGTCTTGTTGTTTAGTACTGCCTTTATTTCTATAAAATTATCTCCTGAAGCATTTATGCCTGCTTCCACATATATTTCATCATCTGTAACTTCCTCAATGCCATTAAAATCTGGGTCAGGACTTCCACCATATAGCTGATACATTTTAGCCAAAAGTCCTACAAAGCCTGCATTGTAGTCACAAGCCACTTCATTACATACATAGTCACTAATATCGTCTGTATAACCATCTGTTGAATTAGGTCCACCTACAAGTGCACCGTATAGAACATGTCTATGCTTTTCTGGTATAGTTTGACTGTCTGCCCAAGAACCATGTGCTGTCCTGTGGTGAGGACTTTGAGGCGGATTTTGACCAAATCCTACAACAAAACTTCTTCCAGAACTTCCAAGGGCATAATCTGCCTGACTTTGGGCAAAGTCCATATAATCCTTTGCCTTTTTTTCATCAGACCCTTCCCAGTCCCCATATACACATGCTAAAAATGCAGTTGTAGTGGCATACCTTAGTGCCCCCCACTGGTCAAGCCAGGCAAGACCTTTTGGAGTATATGTAATTTTTTCACCATCATATCCTTTTGTCCACCAATCCAAATGCCGTTCAATTGATTTTTTATATTCTGACTCTCCACCCTTTATTCTGGCTAAGAGAAGATAAGTTCCATATGTTACATCATCCCAGCAATGAGCCCATTTATATTTTGGTGTTGTAGTCTGAGGCTCATAGCCCCACTCTTTAGAATAGCTTTCTGCTTTAGCAAGATATGAAGAATCATCTGTGGCAAGATAGAGCCATGTAGCCGCCCAGGAAAGCTCATCATAAAAACCACTCCAGGAGTCATAAAATCCATTAGCTTTTGTATAGCCCTCATCACTCTTTGTAGTGTCTGCAAATTCAAATAATTCTTTTGCATGCTTTAAACACTCCTTAGAATAGCTGCTGTCTGCATCTTCAAATACTATTGACGCTATTGCTAATGCCGCCGAAGTTTCAGCTACAACAGCAGAGCCTGGATTGTTTTTATCAACTTTATAAGAAGGCCTTTCCATAGTCATAGCTTCAGCAGGTCCCCACCATGCATGGTCTAAATGACCGTCTCCCACCTGATAATAATATACATTAGGCTCTGGATGACATTTTATAAAATAATCTGTAGCCCACCTTATATTGTTTAATATATGATTGTACTGACCACTTTGTCTGAATGCATCCTCATATTCATAAACTGCCCAGCCAAGCATAGCTGCTGTATAAGACATGGGCAAATTAAATTTTGCATGGTCCCCGGCATCGTACCAGCCCCCAGTTAAATCAAGTCCTGCATCTTTTCCATCTTCAAGACCTGAATCCCCCCTCCAATTTAAGCGAAGAGTAGATGGGTCAAGCTTCCCTGACCTTTGAGTTTCATAAAAGAAAATAGCTTTTTGCAGTGCTTCCCCATAATTATAATCACCTGTTGCAGGTGGCTGATTTGGAATCTCTTCTTTAGGAAGATATTTGAAATCACTATCTGATTTTATATTGTCTGATTTTGTAGCTTTGCTGCCCTTATTGTTATCTTGGTTTGAAACTTCAACTTTCTTATATTCATCTGTCCCTTTTTCCACTTTATTTGTGGTCAAATTTCCCCATACCCTCAAACCCAATAATATAATTCCAAAAAACACAAAAAATCCAGCTATAGTAACAAAATCTTTTCTTTTATTTACAATGCCTATCCCTTTATCTATAAACTTTTTAAACATGGTATTATTTTGCCCCCCGTACTGCATAATCTAACAAATAATTATCTTTTTTATACAAAGTTATTATAACATAAAAATTACCTTTATACTTACTTTTTTAAAATAGATAATGTAAAAAACTACCTAGACTTTTATAGCTAAGTAGTTTTTAAATTTAACCAAATTCATTTCATGAATAATAGTAATAATGACTATAATTTAAAATATAATCACTATAGTTTAAAATGAATCAATAATTTCTAGTATATATCTTTGCAATACTACACAATCCCTTGTGTCAATTACTCCATCAAAATTAACATCTGCTCTTGATATCTGCTCTTTAGTAAGCTTTTCAATCTCAAGTATATGTTTTCCTAATAATGAATAGTCCAAAGAATTAATTGCTCCATCAGAATTAATATCTCCAACATCCTTTGGAGTTGGGGGTGGTGTTGGTGTTGGCACTGGCGAATCAGAAGAAGGTTCACCGTATACAATTCCCCTGCCATTGGTTGCCACAAAAACTCGACCATAAACTCTTAAATCCCCTGTAATTGAGTAGTTTATTGAACCATACTGGTGTTGGTCATCATTGACTCTTACCCAGCTTTTACCCATGTCATCAGAACGGTAAACAGCATATAAACCATCTATTTCACCGGTAATGTAAATAGCAAGATAATCTTCTCCATCCTTAGCTTTACCAAATCCCACCACATCGCATCTTGCTACATCTTCTATTTTAGTTATTGTCTTACCACCATCAGTTGTATATGAAAGTCCTGTATAAGGCCCTGGAATCCACACATGGCCTTCTTTTCCTGGAACTGCTTTAATTTTAGCCAAATGAGCTTCTAAATCTTCACTAACAACTTCAAATGTTTGTCCGCCATCATTACTTACATAAAAAGTGTTTTCTGCATATGCATAAAATACATTCGGGTTAACTCTGTCTGAAGCAACATATGCTCCTTTAGGGAGTGTATCAACAGCTTTCCACCCACCATTTATATAGCATATAACCCCCTGGCTTGTATCTGGTGACCAGACAAATGTAGAACCATCTGCTGCTACTGCAACAACTCCTCCTTGAACAATATCGTCAGGATTGTTTGCCGGGAAGGTGTAGCTGACATTTGGCTGTACTTCTGACCATGTTTTTCCTCCGTCTTTAGAAATACCCACAGTCTTTTTAATATCTTCATACCGTTCTTTATCGGCAGTACCCACCCTTACAATAATTTCAGGGTTAAGCTCTGCATAGTCTAGACCGGTGGTGTTTATAAACGTAGGATTTGTCATCATAACACCAGGAAGTTTTGTTATGTCCTTGTGTACAAAACCGCAAATGTCACCTACGCCGCTTACAAGTTCAACACCGTCAACTGGAGGGCAAATAAGGCTTAATACAGCTGTCTCTTCAATTCCCACTCCCATAACTTCAATATTTACAAATTCACCTTTATCCCAGTCAGTTAAATTCTGTGTGCCATAAATGGTAGCGCCTGTTCCATACATCATTTCATCAGAATTAAAAGGATTAATTTCAATATCTCCCATCATCCAGCCAAGCTTTGGTGAAGGAGTGTCCATTATTTCAGTACCGGTAACAAGTCCACCGTCAGCAACATTTATTTCTTTGCCCCATGAAAGCCAAGGTGCCTTTGAAATGTCCATGGTATACTTTAAGTATCTTGATGGCCATGAATCGCCAAATTCCCAAATTGGATCCCAGGTTTCCCCTGCATCTCTTGAACGATAAATATTATCGTCTGGCCACCATGATTCTAGAGTTGAAACTATAAGTGTATCAGGATTTTGCGCATCCACACTAAGCCCCGCAAATCCATACCAGTTTTCATACTTTGGTGAGCCGTCCCAATTATAGCCTGAAGGAGGTGTTATATCTGTCCACTCTCCTGTATTTGTATCATATTTATAAACTGCACCATCCTCACATTGATAAGGTCCACCTCTATCACCATATGTAATGTATAAAATTCCATTACTACTTATAACTGCATGATGAGGTATTCCAATTGTAAGTGCATCTTCATTATGTCTTGTAAAAGTGCTTTCTGTAGGTTGACCTTCAACAGGTTTCCACGTCTTACCCCCATCACGGCTGACATACAGTGGATTTTTCTTGTCGGCAACACCTACATAAATGTCTTGGGTTGGTTTTCCTTTAGTGCCCTTTTGTCCATCAAAAACTACAAAACACAATCCTAAATTATCAGCTGTATATGGAAAATTTGGGTCTTCTACATAATTCCCTTTATTGGGAAAGCTCTCAACCTTTGACCATGTCTTTCCATAGTCTTCACTTTTCCACAAACCGTTGCCGCTTCTTGCTGCAAAGTATAATATATTGTTACTGTTAGGGTCAATCATCAAACGCTCACCAACTGAACGCCCTGGCATGTTACCTCCAAACTTAAAAGGCAATTCTGTCTTTTCCCATGTCTTTCCATAGTCTTCTGAGCGCAGTATATATCCATTCATATTTGTCCATTCATTTGTATATGTGCCAGCTGCAACATAAAGTCTATTTGGCTCAACTGGGTCGGTGGCTAAACTTTCCACCCCTAGCATATTCCACTCATCTGGATATACCCAGTCCATAAGAGGCTCCCACTCTAATGTTTCTTTGTTTCTTATATATGCTCCCCCTATGTCGGTACGAGCGTACACAAGTCCTTCTTCAGTGGGATTGTAGATTATACCACAAACAAATCCCCCGCCGCCTCCAATTACAACATTATCCCATTTGTACGGCACACTGCTAACTCCTTTCACAGGAAAAACAGGTGCAAACAAGGAAATGCTTACAAAAACAATTAACAAGATAAAAATTTTAAATTTTTTAATACCCATCAAAAATAACCCCCTACATTTTTTTATAATCTTTTTTGTGCTTGATGTTATGTTTATATATACCTTCGGGTATCTTACTATTTTTCATGGGTATATTATTTATTAGTATTTTATTAACGTTAAATATTCAAAGTATTTTTAGATTTCATAGCGGTTCTATAATGCCTGTAACCTCCTGTCAGCACCCTGACATTTTTAAAGCCTTTTTGCTTTAATATTTTTGATGCAATATAAGCCCTGAGCCCTACCTGACAGCTAACTATAATTTCCTTATCCCGTGAAAGCTCCGTAAATCTTTCCCTTATTTCACCTAAGGGTATATTTACAGAACCTTCAATAAACCCAAAGCTTCTTTCATAAGGCTCTGTCACGTCTAAAATTATGGTTTTATCCAAATCTGCCTGTTCAATATCATACCAATAGGCAACATCCATATTCCCCTCTAATACATTGCTTGCCACATAACCTGCCATGTTCACAGGGTCTTTGGCAGAAGAATAAGGTGGGGCATATGACAGTTCTAGTTCTGTCAAATCAAACACCTTTTTATTAAACCTAATGGAGGCTGCTACAACATCTATGCGCTTGTCAACTCCTTTAAAGCCTACAATCTGACATCCGTAAATATCCCCTTTCGGAGAGTATATAAGTTTTACAGTCATGGGCAAAGCCCCTGGATAATATCCTGCATGGGAGTTTGATATAGTTATGGTGGAAAGGTGCTTTATACCTTTAGCCTTTAAAACCTTCTCATTATTTCCTGTGCAGCCAACGGTCAAATCAAATATTTTGGCTATTGCTGTTCCTTGGGTACCTTTGTATTCTACTTTCTTCCCAACAATATTATCAGCCACAATCCTGCCCTGCTTATTGGCCGGACCTGCAAGGGGTATAATGGCTTGGTCTTTTGATATGAAATCTTCCACTTCTATTGCATCCCCAACGGCATAAATATCAGGTTCTGAAGTCTTTAAGTATGAATCAACCTTTATGCCGCCCCTAGTGCCAAGCTCAATTCCACTGTCTTTGATAAAACCAACATCTGGCTTTACACCAATAGCCATAATTACAATATCTGCTTTGAGTTTTGTGCCGCTTTCAAGTAATATTTCTGTTTTATCTTCACTGTGGTTAAATTTTTTTACCCCATCACCTAAATACAGAGAAATTTTTTTAGAATTTAAGTATTCATGAACTATAGCTGCCATATCATAATCAATTGTGTTTAAAACCTGCTGTGATTTTTCAATAATTGATACTTCCAGCCCTAAATGATAAAGATTTTCTGCCATCTCAAGTCCTATATAACCTGCACCCACCACAGCAGCCCTTTTAGGTGAGTTATTTTCTATATACTCTTTTATGGCATCCACATCATACATGTTTCGAAGTGTAAAAATATTTTTGCCATCAATACCTTTAATATCTGGCTTTATAGGTTCTGCCCCTGGGGATAAAACCAAAACATCATAATTTTCTTCGTATATTTTGCCACTCTTTAAATCCTTTACAATAATGAGTTTTTCTTCTCTTTTTATTTTTATAACTTCATTTTGTGTCCTTACCTCAATATTAAACATGGATTTCATTCTTTCAGGAGTTTGCACAAGGAGCATTCTTCTTTCGGTAATTGTACCGCCTATATAATAGGGAAGACCACAATTGGCAAATGAAATGTACTCCCCCCGTTCAAATATAATAATCTCTGCATCTTCATCCATTCTTCTAAGTCTTGCTGCAGTGCTGGCTCCTCCAGCAACTCCGCCTACTATCAATACCTTTTTTCCCATTTTCAAGACTCCTTTTTATATTTCTGTTAAATCCAAAGTATAATTACCCAAAAAATATACCCCTTAATCACAAAAAGCAAAAACCCCTAAAAAGGGGTTCTAGAAAATATCAGCACATAGGGGATTAAAATTCTATAATTATATTTTTGAAAAATCAAATAAATCCACAAATTCCTCCAACATCTTATCCGTAATGCCCTTTTGCGTTCCTGAAAGAAGGTTTATGGTAACATATGAATTTGGCAAATCCGCAATAACCAATGCTTTATTTTCACTAAGTGCCAGTGAAACTTTTACGCCGCTTTTTGTTGTATACTCCCACTCCCTGTACGAATTTGCATCGCCTATATTAAGATAAGTGTCTGAAAAAGTGCCCTTTACATAGTTTCCAAACTGATAGCCCATTTGTGTACCATCTTTTAACACCGCTTCCCCGTCAAAGTGAAAAGTGCTGTCGTTGTAAACATAGCCGCCTAAAACTTTGTTGTTATTTCTGATAAAGCCGTCGGTGCCTGCTTCTTTTATTAATTCCTCCCCGCTGCTAACAAATGTTCTGGATTCATGGAGTTTAAGTCCTCCGGTATACCTGGTCTCATCAATTTTCTGATCCTGCTCCCTTAAAAGTTTTTGATACGGCTCCCCTTCTTTAGTGGCATTTTCATACAAGTATTCCTTTGCCAAAGTCTCCTGGCGCTTTAAACCCTTTATATAT
>JAAYTS010000145.1 GCA_012517995.1 Clostridium sp. | reverse complement strand
GACAAGCTTACAGCTTCTTTATATAGTCTTATTATCAATAAAATCAAAATCACCGCTACAACTGTAATAACGGAAAACACCGTTATAATTGCAGACATTTTTCTGGATGCTTTGGTTTTTTTCATTAAAATTCTTATTATTGGCTCAATGAAAGTTGATATAATAAAAGCTATAATAAATGGTGCTAAATAAACTGATATTTTAAAAAGCAAAAAAATCCCCAAGAATGCCATTAAAAAAATTGCAGCAGCCATAAAAGCTAATTTAATATTTTGGGTAATCCTCATAAAATTGCACCTTTTATTTTAAAAAAATATAACAAAAATTTTTCTTTGAATTAAAGTGTTATAATAACAACATATGCCTTAAGGAGGAAATTTATCACTTATCCCTTAAGTTCAACAATTGTTACACCGGATTCCCCTTCCCCATATCTTCCAAGCCTAAATGATTTTAAGCGTGGATTGGATTTTAAATATTTTTGTATTCCACTTCTTAAAACTCCTGTTCCTTTACCATGTATTATTGAAACTTCCCTAAGCCCTGCAATAATTGCATCGTCTAAATATTTGTCAACTTTATCTAATGCTTCATCTAAATTATAGCCTCGAAGATCTATTTCTGTAGATATATTTTTAGCTTTCGATGCACCTATTTCACTCATACCTGATCTTCTCATCTCGCTTTTTTGCTCATCCACCAACTCTAAAGTTGATATATGAACATTTATCTTCATTATACCAGCCTGTACCAACACTTCTCCATCCTTGTCAGGAGGTGCAATTACAGTTGCTTTTTTATTAAGATTAACAATTAAAACTGTATCGCCGGGTTTTAAATTCTTAGGCGGTTTAGATGATTTATTTCTTTTAATCAATTCACTTGAAAGCTTCTCTTCTACGTCATCAACTTTATTTTTAAGTTTTAGCCTCATTTCTTCAGCCTTTTTTTGTCTTAAATCATTTTGACTTTCTTTTTCAAGTCTTTTCATCTCTGAAATTATTTCTTCTGATTCTCTTTTAGCTTCAAGAAGAATCTTTCTTGCCTCTTCTCTTGCTTCTTTTATTAGCTGTTCTCTACTTTTATTTAATTTTTCTTTCTTTTCTTCAATTTCTTTTTTAAGTTTTTCTGCTTCAAGCCTGTACCTTTGGGCCATCTGCTTTTCGCTTTCTGTCTGGTTTAAATTTTTCTCAATGGACTGGAGCATATCTTCAAACTTAATATCTTCTCTTGTTAAAAATTCCTTTGCCCTTTCAATAACATCTTCTCTAAGTCCTAGTCTTTTAGATATGGCAAAAGCATTACTCTTTCCAGGTACTCCTATTAGCAGTCTGTATGTAGGCTGCAGTGTTTCAACATTAAATTCACAGCAGGCATTTTCCACATACTTTGTAGTTAAAGCATACACTTTAAGTTGACTATAGTGAGTGGTAGCAACAGTAATAGCTCCCCTGTTTCTTATGTTTTCAAGTATTGACATTGCCAGAGCTGCTCCTTCTGTAGGATCAGTTCCTGCTCCTAATTCATCAAATAAAACAAGGGAATTGTCATCAACATTGTCTAATATATTTACTATATTTTTCATATGGGATGAAAAAGTACTAAGACTTTGCTCAATACTCTGTTCATCCCCTATATCTGCATAAACTTTATTAAAAACACTAAGGCTGGTCCCCTCATTTGCTGGAACATGAAGCCCTGCCTGCATCATAAGGGTAAAAAGTCCTACCGTCTTTAATGTAACAGTTTTTCCCCCTGTATTAGGTCCTGTTACAACTAAGGTATCAAAATCCTCCCCTATCCAAAAATCTATGGGTACTACAGTTTTAACATCAAGGAGGGGATGACGTCCTTTTTTTATAACTATTTTGCGTTCATTATTAATCCTAGGGCATATGCATTTGTAATCTAAACTAAGTTTTGCCTTTGCAAAAATAAAATCTAGTTTTGTCAAAAGAGAGACATTGGATTTTAGCCCCTCTCCCATTCCCGCTACTTCTTCTGTTATTTCCCTTAATATTCTTTCAATTTCAGCCTGTTCCTTAATCCTCAATTCTTTTATACTATTATTTGCTTCAACAACTGCCATTGGCTCGATAAAAATTGTAGCACCACTTGCAGATGAATCATGTACAAGTCCCGGAAATTCACTTCTATATTCCTGCTTTACTGGAATAACGTACCTGTCTCCTCTCATTGTAACTATTGATTCTTGCATGTATTTTTGATATTTTGAAGACTTTATAATTTCGTTTAGTTTGTTTTTTATAGATTCCTGAGCATTCCTTATCTGTCTTCTTATATTGTTTAATGTGGGGCTTGCTGTATCTGCAATTTCTTCCTCACTTATAATTGACATATTTATTCTGTCCTCTAGCGGTCTATTGGTTTCTAAAAGACTTATAAGTTCCCTTACTATATTGTCTTCTTCTGTCTCAATTCTGTCTTTAGAAACATAATTTTTCATATTTCTAACAGCTCTAAGTACCCCAGATATTTTTAATAGCTCTCCTGGATTTAATACAGAACCTACTTCTGCCCTTTTTATACTGTCTCTTATATCACAAATTCCACCTAAAGGGGGGTTTCCTCTTCTTAAAATAAAACTTACCCCATCAGATGTCTCCTTTAAAAGCTCTTTCACCCTGTTAAAGTCAGTATCAGGCATCAAATCTTTTGCCAAGTCTTTTCCAAGGTTAGATGACGCTAAACTTACTAATTTACTTATTATTTTATCAAACTCTAGTATTTTAATGGTTTTTTCATTCATAAATAGTACCTCTTTTTATTGATACATTTTTAAAATTATTATATTATTATAACACTTTAATCTACAGATTCCTCTTCGGATTCTTCTTCGGATTCTTCGTCTTCATGTCCAAGAACCATATTTATCAACCTTTCAGTATCCTCAACTATTTCTTTTGTTTTGCTAAAACTATAAGCACTCTCTTTACTATCTAACACATTATCCCATATCTTTTTAAATGCATCGTTTAAACAAGTTTTTACAGGCTCCCATAACTGTATTGCCGGGTATGTTCTTGCATATTCTAACTGCTCTCTAAACACTCCCCGCATGGGATGCTCTTTTATAAATGAATTTTCACATGCCTTTTTTAAAGCTGGCATCTTTCCTGTAGCCTTAGCATATTCAACTTGGGCATCTTCACTTATTAAAAATTTCAAAAGTTCAGTTGCTTCATCCATATTCCCTGAGGATTTAGACACAGCCAAAAAGCTTCCTTCTATAAATGATACCCTACCTTTAGCACCTGCCGGAACCATGGTAACACCAATATTTTCAGCTAAAGAATCTTCTTGTTCCTCCTCCTCATCATCTTCTTCCTTTGCAAGACTTTCTATTTTGTTTATTGCAGATAATCCTAAAAATGCAGTGACGAATTTCCCTTCTATAAACATATCCTCTACTTCTTCATATTTTTTTTCTAATGACTCCCCGTCAATTAATCCTTCTAAGGCAAGTTCACTGTAAAACTTTATCCCTTCTAATACTTCTGGAGTGTTAAATTCTGATTTAGTTCCATCTGAATTTAAAAAATTCCCTCCAGCACTATAAATCCACCATGAAAAATCATCTATGACATCTGAATCCTTTCTCCCTGAAGCACCTAAAGCTGCTATTTCTTCATCTTCTATTTCCAACTTATTAAGTTTTTTTAATGATTCTTTAAAAGTATTCCATGTAGCAAAATCTTTTGAAACATCCACTTCTGCCTTTTCACATGCATCTTTTCTGTAAAAAAGGACTTTTGTATCTAAAAACCATGGTACTGCCGTTATTGTCTGTTCACCTTTTATACCTGCCGCATCTAAAGATACCTTTATAAAATCATCTGTATTAATTATCTCAGACATATCAGCTAAAACATCCAAAGATGATATAGCCGCCACCCATTCCATATCAAGCTGGACAATATCAGGCATTTTGTCATTTTTAGCAGCATCGGTTATTTTCAGTAATGCCTGATTCCATTCCACTGTTGTAGTGTTAACTTTAATATGAGGATTTTTGCTTAAAAAGGGTTTTATTAAATTCATAAAATCTTTTTGTGAATTTTTATTAGTTTGCATAATCCAAACTTCAAGACTTGCATCTTCTTCTATTTTTAAAGAATCTTCTCCATCATTCTCATTATTCTTCTTAGCAATATCATCATTACATGCTGTGAAATTAAAAATTAATAATCCAACTATTAAAAACAAAATTACCTTTTTTAGCATTGCTTAATTAGCTCCCTTCATTGAAATTAATGCGTCCAATAAATAATATTATATACTTTATCTAAAAAAAACAACAGAGGATATTTATTTTTTCATAAATAAAATGCAAACAGACTATATAACTCCCAACAAGTTATACAGTCTGCCTGCATCAATCATGTTACTTAAAAAATTTATACCGTTCTCTCCCCTATGTAACTAAACTTCATAATACATTTTTTCCAGCTAAGTTTTTCTATTTTCTCTTCATTTCAATTATATCCTTTTACTTCTAAATATAAAAGGGTTATTTTTTATCACCCTACAAAACTTATTCGTTATTGCTTTTGTATTTGTCTTTTTTTAAAATTCCCCTGGTTTGAACTTTTCTTACTGCCTCTTTGGTGTTTTTAACCCCTAGTTTTTTTAATATGTTTTTTATCTGTGTTTTTATTGTATTTTCTGTTTTTATAAGTTTTTCCTGTATTTCAGATCTGGAATAACCTTTTTCAAGAAGTTCAAACAAATCCTTTTCTGCATTTGTTAAATCTTTTAACTGTTCTTGTTTCTTTAACTTGTTGAAATCATCAATTAACAATTTATACGCTTTATAAGATGACTTTCCATTATATACTTCTCTTATTTCATCTGCTATCGTTGTATAATCAGTTTTCTTTACATATTTATCTGCACCTGCTGTAAATGAATCTATAATTAATTCTCTATTCTCAAAAGATGTCAACATAATAATTTTAGCATCTTCCTTAAGTTCTTTTATCTCTAGCGCTGTCTCTATTCCATCATATTTATTGCTGCTTAAACTTATATCCATTAATATTACATCAAAACTTAAATTTTCTTTAATTAAATTTATTACAGACTCTTTATTGTTAGCAGTTCCAACCACACTGATATCATCTTCTTTATTCAATAATTTTGATATTGCAATTAACCAATTTTGTTCATCATCAACAACAATTACCTTTATCATGCCATCTCCTCCTTATAGGAAATGTTAGAAATACTGTTGTTCCAATATCTTCTTTGCTTTTTATAAAAATGTTACCACCATGTTTTTGCATAACATGTGCACAATAGGTAAGTCCTAGCCCTAAATTACTTTTAAGCTTTTTGGTGGTATAAAAGGGCTTATAAATATAATTTATTTCACTTTTACTAATCCCTTTACCATTATCAGATATAGAAACTGTTATGGTTTTTTTATCCTTAAAAACATTAATTTCAATTTTTCCTTTTTCATTGTTCTCAATAGATTCAACAGCATTTTTAATTATATTATAAACCACTTCCTTAGTATGTATATCATCACAATAAATGAAAATATCCTCATCACAATCTAAGCTTATGTTTACTTTATTATAATTACTAATTTCATTATTCACAAGGAAAATAATACCATGTAGAATTTCCTTTAAATTATTATTTTTCATAACCAACTTAAAATCTTCTGTTTTTTCTTTTATTCTATTTATAATTTCCAACATGTTTTGGGAGGTTTCTTCAATAACCTCTATTTCTTCAGGCGCCTTTTTGTTTGATTTTTCATAATCACTTTTTAGACTGTGAAGGCAGGTGGAAATAATTAAAACATTATTTTTTAGTGCATGATTAAGAATCATCGTCCCAGATGACATTACTTTTAAAGAGTAATCTCTTTGAATTTTTTCAAGTTTAAGCCTTACATCTAATACTCCTGAACTTATTAAAAAATAGACAAAAAAAGGCAACATAATAACAAAGAAAAACATATTAAATCTAAAATTTTCTATATATCCCATAAGTCTGGACAAATAAACTGAAAACATTTGAAACAGAACTGGACTTGCAAAAAGCAAAACTATTGAATACCGCTTTCTTTCATTTGGAGTTTTTTGTTCAATCATTCTTTTTGCAATAATGAAAAACCCAATTAAAATATATGGTATTGCATATAAATTAATAATAATATAATTGTACTTTGGCCTTGGCAGCAATTCTCCATTATTTATTGTATTTATCAAGGCAAAAACAGGGGGCAAAACAAAGAAGTATTTTAGAAAATTTTTTATTTTGTTTTCTTTTATTATATATGTAAAGCTAAATCTTAAAAAGGCATATGGCAAAAATAAAATGTTTAATAAAGTGCAACACACGTATATCCAGCTGGATACAGCCAGCACATTTTTATGTATATTTATGTAATTTTGAAAGTAAGGAATAAAGTTTTCAATAAGTGCTCTTCCAAAAGCTCCTGAACCACCTATAAAAGCAGTCATGGAAGCCCATCTCATTTCTTCATTTTTAGGGTCTTGCAATATTAAAAATATTGCAAGCGTCCATAAAGATATAAATATTATAGTCATAATCACCCATCCCTTACAAATGCCAGGCTGTTTATTTTGTTCATCCACTTTTTTGTTCTTTTATTTACAATTATAGCATATTTAGAATACATAAGAACTTTTTTATCATGTTTTGAATCTGCGATTGAAATAATTTCATCTTTATTAAACATTTTTATATAATTTTCTTTAAAATTTTTTAAATGAGTTAAATCCACAAAGGCTCTGCCGCCAGATTCAAATACCTCTAAGCATTTATATTTGATATTAAAATATTTTCCATATTCTTTTATCACCGGTTCTATAGATGTAGATAATAAAATAACTTCTATACCCTTATCTTTTAAATAAAATATTAAATCATGAATATCCTGTATAAACCTGTTTTTAAGTATTTCATTAAAAAGCTCCCTTCCCCCTTTATTTAAATCATTAAGGGTGTATTTATTATAATTTTTATAAAAGGCTTTTTGAAATAATTCTCTATTAAAAAAATCCAGTAAAAGATATATTGGAACTTTTGTGAGGCAAAAAAATACAGCCCATAGCTTGTATAAGGATTTTAGTCTCTTTTTTTGCAAAAATAAAAACAAATCTAATACATTTGACTTTGTTATTGTGTTGTCCACATCAACAATTGCATATTTTATTCCCTCTTTTGCAATCCTATCTACCATTTTACTATACTTATACATAGTTTCCCCCAAAAAAATTGTGCATATATATTTTATATCATATTTTATACTTTTTTGTAACCCTCACACCTTCTGTAATTTATCAGATAAAAAAGAAGACACTGCCATTTTATTTGACAGTGCCTTATGTTTATTTTTATATTTAAAGTATTATGCAAATAAGTCCTCCACTTCCTTCATTAATTATTTTTTGAAGAGTTTCTTGAAGTTTTAGCTGTGCATCTTCCGGCATTCTGCCTAATTTATTTTGAAGACCTTCACTTACAAGTTCATGAAGGGATTTTCCAAAAATATTTGACTGCCATAATTTCTCCGGCTCTCCCTCAAATTCTTTCAATAGATAATTTACAAGCTCTTCAGACTGTTTTTCTGTACCTACCAAAGGCGCTATCTCAGTTTCAATATCAGCTCTTATCATATG
>JAAYTS010000019.1 GCA_012517995.1 Clostridium sp. | reverse complement strand
TATCAGAAAAAAATGTAATAATAGATTATTATGGTTTTGAGGAGAATGTAGGTGATCAAATTAAAGAAACAGTAAAAGAGGCTATACAAAATGGTGTAGACGGAATTATTGTACCCGGGTTTGACCCAGAACTTGCTAATTTAATTGAGGTTGCTGACAGGGAAAATATCCCTGTGATGTTGATTACAGAAGATTTACCTATGAAAACCAAACGAGTTGCCTATTTTGGTGCAAATGTTGACTCAACCGGGATTGTTGCTGTTCGCATTATGGCAAAGGCTCTAGGAGGAAAAGGTGAGGTAGCAATCTTTACAGGAGAAGGAAATAATTTTGGAAGGCATAATATTTTGTCGGAACTTAAAAAATATAAGAATATAAAAGTTGCAGCACAGGTTCATTGTGCGGATGATATTGAAGCCTCATATAATGCAACAAAAGATATACTTAGAGAAAACAGTAATATACGTGCCATATTAGTTCCCGGGATGGGTTTTTTTGGTGCTGCCAAAGCCATCGAAGAGATTGGTTTTATAGGGAAAACTTTTCTTATATGTTTCTTCTACGGCAATGAAATAGCTGAGTATATTAAAAAAGGAATTGTATATTCAGCAATAAGTCATGACCCGTTTGATCAGGGCTATGACTCTGTTGTTCATCTATATAATATGCTGGTTACCGGGGATAAACCTAAAAATGAAATTAATTGGTCTCGGGTAGATATAATAGATGAAAGGGGTATTTATGAGTTGCTTTGAATACAAAATATTCACATACTTGAAACTACTTAATTTGATAAACAAAAAGAATTAATATATAATTAAAAATAAAAATTGTGCTTAAAATAGTAAAAGTAACAAATTATACTTATAAAGCATAAAAAACAGTTAAGTTAACAATCTAAAAAGGTAGTTTAAGTATTGTGGGAGGGAATAAAAAATGAAATCATACCGTAAAGAATTGTTTTTTAACGTACCTGCAAGAAGGGCATATATCAATATTACGCAACAGGTTCAGGATTGCATTGATGAAAGTGGCGTAAAAGAAGGGTTGGTTTTAGTTAATGCAATGCATATTACAGCAAGTGTATTTGTAAATGATGATGAATCAGGATTACATCAGGATTTTGAAAAATGGTTAGAAGGCTTAGCGCCGGAAAAGCCATATAGTCAATACAAACACAACGGGTATGAAGATAATGCAGATGCTCACCTTAAACGTCAGATTATGGGAAGAGAAGTGGTGGCGGCAATTACCAATGGAAAGTTGGATTTTGGCCCGTGGGAACAGATATTTTATGGAGAGTTTGACGGTAAACGTCAAAAACGTGTACTTGTTAAAATAATAGGTGAGTAGCAATCCAGGGGAAGAAAAAAAGGAATCCAAAATAGCAGGATAAATTAAAATTTGAGCAAGGAATTAATTTTCTTTGCTCAGTTTGTATTTTTTTATAAGTAAGGTAAAAGATTAATAAGTAAAGTGAAAAAAATAATTATAAAGAGAGGGAAATATGCGTAAAGTTTTTACTAAAGTTTTTGCCGTTATAATATTAGGTTTAGTTTTATCCATCAGCAGCATTTATATTTTAAGTGATAAAAGGATAAGTTTTGCACCGGGAGAACCTAAAAGCTCTGAAAGACTTGACAAAAACAACTTAGAAGATAAAACCTCAAATAATGAAACTTCAAGTGATAAAACTCCAAATGATGACCAAGATAAGGAACTTGAAGATAGCGAAAAAGATATAAATTCAAATGAAAATATTGAGCCTGAAGAGAATACAGAAACTGAAGAGGATACCCAATTAAGTGTAAAATTATCTTTTGCCGGTGATGTTCTCCTTGCAAGCGGGGTGGAGTCACTTATTGAGCAAAAGGGGACAGAGTTTATCATTTCAGATGTAAAACACATTTTTGAAGAGTCAGATATCTCAATGGTAAATTTAGAATGTGCTATTAGTGAAAGAGGAACCAAAGCTCCGGACAAACAGTTTACCTTTAGGGCAAAGTCCCAAACCCTTGATGTTTTAAAATCTTCTAAAATAGATATAGTAAGCCTTGCCAACAATCACACCCTGGATTTTGGAGTGGAAGCCCTTTTGGATACTTTTCAAAATTTAAAAGATTATGGTATTGAATATGCCGGAGCTGGTATGAATATGGATGAAGCAGCCAGACCGGTTTTTATTGAAGAAAAGGGCATTAAAATAGCCTTTATTGCGTCAAGCCGTGTTATACCGGTGGTATCATGGACGGCGGGGGAAAATACCCCGGGGCTTGCAGTAACTTATGATCCAAAACGCACACTAGAGGAAATTGCCTCTGCCAAAAAACAGGCAGATATTGTGGTTGTATATGTTCATTGGGGAGAGGAACGCAAGGAAATGCCATTGGATTACCAAAAAAACATGGCCAGAGCCTATATTGATGAAGGTGCTGACATTGTTGTGGGGTCACATCCCCATGTGCTGCAAGGATTGGAATTTTATAAAGGGAAGCTTATAGCCTACAGCTTAGGTAATTTTATTTTTACAGACAGTAGAAAAGACACTATGGTTTTGCAAGCGGAAGTTAATAAATCCGGAGTGGAAAGTGTCAGAATTATACCATGCAGGATAGAAAATTTAAGACCTGTGCTTATAAAAGATGAAGAAGAATCGTCTAAGTTAATTGAGAAAGTAGAATCTTTGTCCTTTGATGTTGAAATTAATATGGATGGATTTGTTGATTTTAAAAAGCTTGAGAGTGGGACTTCCTGACCTTCACCCTGGAAAAACACCTGTAGGCGCAGTTGTTATTAC
>JAAYTS010000144.1 GCA_012517995.1 Clostridium sp. | reverse complement strand
CAAATAAAAGAAATTGTTAAAAAGCTAATTAAAAAAAATAATAATATTATGGCAACTAGGGCAGATTATAAAGTTTATCAAGGCATAAAAGAGATTGCTCATGATGCAATATATTATGAAATGGCAAGGATAGTGGTGGTTAAAAAAAGGGAATTTTTAAAGAGTAAAAAAATTATTGCAGTTGTTTCAGCAGGTACTTCTGATATTCCAGTGGCGGAAGAGGCCGCAGTTACATGTGAGATAATGGGAAATGTTGTGGAAAGAGTTTATGATGTGGGTGTTGCTGGTATTCACAGGCTTTTTGCAAAGTCTGATGTGATAATGAAGGCCAATGTTTTAGTGGTGGTTGCAGGTATGGAAGGAGCTCTTGCCAGTGTGGTAAGCGGGCTTGTGGACAGACCGGTTATTGCAGTTCCCACCAGTGTTGGCTACGGAGCAAGTTTTAAAGGATTATCTGCTCTTCTTACTATGTTAAATAGCTGTGCAACAGGCATAGGGGTTGTTAATATAGATAACGGGTTTGGAGCAGGTTATCTTGCAGCTATAATAAACAGGGAATAATTTTAAATTTAGAAAGGATTGAGAGCATTGAGAGCACTGTATTTTGATTGCTTTTCAGGGGTTAGCGGCGATATGATGCTTGGTGCCCTTTTAGATTTGGGAATAGATGAGAGGAGATTTTTGGATGAACTTAGCAAACTAAATTTATCAGGTTACGACATTGTTATAGAAAAAAAGGTTAAAGACTCCATTACAGTAACAGATGTAAATATTATTGTTGAAGGAATTGAGGATTACAGCCATGACCACAACCACGGGCATGGACACAAGCATGAGCACGAACACAACCACGAACATAGGCATGACCATAGTCATGATCACCACCACCATCATCACCATCCCTCACGTAATTTAGAAGATATTGAAAAAATCATAGATGAAAGCAATTTAAAACCTAATGTAAAAGAATTTGGGAAAAAGGTTTTTAAAGAAATTGCAAAGGCAGAAGCAAAAGTTCACAACAAAGGAATAAATGAAATTCACTTTCATGAGGTAGGTGCTGTTGATTCAATTGTAGATATAATGGGAGTGGCTATTTGTATAGACTTACTTGGGGTGGATAAAATATATTCCTCCCCTCTTCGTGATGGAAATGGTTTTATAAAATGTCAGCATGGAATGTTGCCAGTTCCAGTTCCAGCAGTTATGGAAATGCTAAAGATGAGCAAAATACCCTACATAACAGAGGATATTAATACTGAATTGGTAACTCCTACAGGAATAGCTCTTATAAAATCTTTGTGTTCAGAATATGGGGTTATGCCCCCTATGGAAATAGAAAAGGTGGGCTATGGCGCAGGGAAGAGGGAAATTGGAAGATTTAACGCTTTAAGGTGTGTATTAGGTACATTGGCTGATGAATTAAAAAAAGGCGATGAAGTATATGTCTTAGAGACAAATATTGATGATATGAACCCTGAGCTTTTAGGATATGTAATGGAAGTACTTTTAGAAAGAGGAGCACTAGAGGTTTTTTATACTCCTGTTTATATGAAAAAAAACAGACCTGCAGTGGTGCTTACAGTTCTTGCTGATGAAAAAAAGCAAGATGAACTTTCTAAAATAATACTAAGGGAAACTTCAACCCTTGGAATCCGAAAAACTATTTGTAAAAGACAAACCTTAAATAGAGAAGAAAAAAGTGTAATGACTAAATACGGGGAAATAAAAGTTAAAATATCTTTGGCGGAGGGGTTAAAAAAAGTAAGTCCAGAGTATGAAGACTGTAAAAGGGTGGCAAAAGAGAGAAACATTCCTCTATGGAAAGTATATGATGAGGTGAAAAATGCTGTACAATAAATTTTCACAATACTTAAAAGAAAGATACAATGCAAAAGTTTACAAACTGCCTTTAAATTTACCAGTTACCTGTCCAAATAGAGATGGAAAAATAAGCAAAAAAGGCTGTGTTTTTTGTGGGGAAGAGGGAACAGGGTTTGAAAATTTACCCAACTATCTTTCAGTTAAAGAACAGCTTTCCCAAAACTCAAAATACATAGGGAAAAACTATAAGTCAGAAAAGTTTATAGCATATTTTCAAAACTATTCAAATACATATCTTCCTTTAGAAGATTTTAAAAGATATATTGGTGAAGCCTGTGTAGATGATATTGTAGCCATATATATATCAACCCGTCCAGATTGTATATGGAAAGATTATCTTGAATATTTAAAAAATATAAAAATTACAAAGGGAATAGATATTGTTATTGAACTTGGTCTACAGACAGTTAATTATCATACATTAAAAAAACTAAACAGAGGGCATCTTTTAGCAGAGTTTATAGATGCAGTACTTTTAATAAAATCATATGGGTTGGAGGTTTGTGCCCACTATATTCTTGATATTCCTATGGATTCTTTAGATGATACAATAGAAGGAGCAAGAATATTGTCCGCCCTTAGGGTGGAGCAAGTTAAATGCCATTCCCTTTATATTTTAAAAGACACTCCTTTAGGAGAAATGTACCAAAAAAGGGAGATTACACCTGTTAGTTTGGAGGAATACATTGAAAGGGCTATTTCCTTTTTAGAATACCTAAGTCCTAAAATAGTAGTCCAAAGGCTTATTGGGCGTGCGCCAAAAGAACGGACACTGTTTTGCAACTGGGGAAAAAGCTGGTGGAAAGTCCAAGAGCTTTTAGAAAAAAAGATGGAAGAGGAAAACAGGTTTCAGGGCAAAAATTATAATTATCTTGGTTCTATAAGTTCTTTTGACAGTTAAATGCTTTTGCTTGCAAAATACTGTGGATATTTTGCAAGCTTTATTATTGTTTTATTAATTATTGTTTTTTAGATAATTATCAATTGCTTCTGCAGCTTTTTTACCTGCACCCATTGCCAAAATAACTGTTGCAGCACCAGTTACTATATCCCCGCCGGCAAAAACACCTTTTTTGCTTGTAGCTCCAGTGTCTTCGTCAATAATAATTCCACCCCATTTTTTAGTTTTTAACTCTTTTGTGCTGGATGATATAAGGGGGTTAGGTCCTTGTCCGATTGCAATAATTACACTGTCTACATCTATAATGTGTTCAGTTCCTTCTTGGGCAATAGGTTTTCTTCTGCCTGTTAAATCCGGTTCTCCCAACTCCATTTTTATGCACTCTATTCCTTTAACCCATCCGTCATCTGTACCAATAATTTTAGTAGGGTTTTCCAAAAAATTAAATATAATTCCCTCTTCCTTTGCATGATTTACCTCTTCTAATCTTGCAGGCATCTCTTCTTTAGAACGTCTGTATATAATATATACATTTTCTGCTCCCAGTCTTTTAGCACTTCTTGCAGCATCCATTGCCACATTCCCGCCTCCCACAACTGCAACGTTTTTGCCAACGTATACAGGAGTATCATAATCAGGAAATTTATAAGCTTTCATGAGATTTACCCTTGTAAGAAACTCATTTGCTGAATATACTCCATTAAGGTTTTCACCAGGTATCCCCAAAAACTTTGGAAGTCCTGCACCAGAGCCTATAAATATAGCATCATAACCTTCAGCCATTAATTCATCTATAGAATAAATTTTTCCAATAACTATGTTGGTCTTTATTTCTACTCCCATTTCTTTAAGAGAGTCTATTTCTTTTTTTACTATATTTTTAGGCAGCCTGAACTCAGGAATGCCGTATACTAATACACCGCCAGGTTCATGAAATGCTTCAAAAATGGTAACATTATATCCCATTTTGGCTAAATCACCAGCACACGCAAGACTAGCAGGTCCTGAGCCTATAATTGCAACTTTTTTATTGTTTTTCTCTGGCACATCCAATTTAGAATGTACATTATTTATATACCAATCAGCAACAAAACGCTCTAGTCTGCCAATGCCTACTGACTCGCCTTTTTTCCCCCTTACGCAAACTTTTTCGCACTGGTTTTCCTGAGGGCACACTCTGCCGCATACAGCAGGTAGGCTGTTGGTTTCTTTTATTTTTTCATATGCCTCCAAAAACTTTCTTTGGGCTACAAGTTTTATAAATTCAGGAATTTTCACATTTACAGGACAGCCTGACATACAAGGTCTGTGTTTACATTGAAGGCATCTTTGAGCTTCTTCTACAGCCATTTCTTCAGTATAGCCCAAAGCAACTTCTAAAAAGTTTTTAATCCTTTCATTAGGATTTTGTTCAGGCATAGGAATTTTTTTGGGTGACATATTAGGCATTATTACCGCCTCCTAGCTTACACTGATGTTTAGTTACAGATTCTGTTTCGTGTTTTTTATACATATTTTGCCTTCTTATAGCTTCGTCAAAGTCAACTTTATGCCCGTCAAAATCAGGACCATCTACACATGCAAACTTTATTTCCCCTCCAACTGTTACCCGACAGCCGCCGCACATTCCAGTCCCGTCAATCATAATAGGATTCATACTTACAATTGTTTTTATATTATATGGTCTTGTAAGATTGCTTACAGCTTTCATCATTATTAAAGGCCCTGTTGCAATTACAAGGTCGTATTGGTTGCCTTCTTCAATTAATTTCTTTAATACATCTGTTACAAAACCTTTTGTTCCGTTTGAACCGTCATCAGTGGTAACAAATTGTTTATTACTTACAGCTTTCATTTCTTCTTCAAGTATTATAAGGTCTTTATTTCTAAAGCCAATGATTGTATGAACTTCAGTTCCTAAAGAATTTAGTTTTTTTGCCTGGGGATATGCAATTGCCGCACCAAGTCCACCGCCTACAACAGCAGCTTTTTTAACATGACCAAACTCAGAAGCAACACCTAAAGGACCTACAAAGTCAAGTATAGTATCTCCTTCATTTAATGCTCCTAATTCCTTTGTGCTTTTGCCTAATTCTTGAAATATTATTGTAACTGTTCCCTTTTCGCGATGAAAATCTGCAATTGTTAAAGGAACTCTTTCCCCCTTTTCATTTACTCTAAAAATTATAAATTGCCCAGGCTCAGCTTTCTTTGCAATATGTGGTGCATATATATCCATCAATTTAACTTGAGAATTCAAAACCCTTTTTTTTACAATTTCAAACATTATTTATCCCCTTTACGAAAGTGTTGTTATACTCATTCTAATTATTATATTAGTTTTAGTCAATTAGTATACAAATATTTATTATGGCAATGTAATTACCTGCTAAATTTATCATATCTTAAAAAATAATTAAAAAACTATGGACAAACGAACATGCGTTTGGTATAATTAAAATATAGAATTTTTTGAAAGATTGTGAGAGGGTGGTATTATGAACAAAGTGATTTTAATGGGAAGGCTGACTAAGGATCCAGAGTTAAGGTATACTAATGTAAGCAATATACCTGTGTGTAATTTTACCTTAGCTGTTGACAGAAGATTTCAAAAGCAAGGGGAAGACAGGCAGGCAGATTTTATACCTATAGTTTCTTGGGATAAATTAGCAGAATTTTGTTCTAAATACTTTGTTAAGGGACAGCAAGTTGCAGTAACAGGAAGGCTTCAAGTGAGAACTTGGGATGATAATGACGGTAAGAGACATTATATAACTGAAGTTATTGCAGAAGAAGCATATTTTGCAGACAGCAAAAAAGAATCAAGTTCAGACAGTATTTCTAATAATTATGTAGCCGAAAACAATGGTATTAGTGATGAAATTGATGATGAATTACCATTTTAGTTTAATTTTCTAAGACTTTTTTCTATAAATATTGAATTTAAGATGCATTTTATTTATATAAAAAGGTTGTTTTTAAGGGCAGGCTGTTGTACTAAAAAATTAGTGCACAGCTTTTTTATATCCCAAAATAGCTTTTGCTTTTTTGGCTATAGATAGTTTCAGTTAAAATCAACTATTTCCGTTATTAAAGTTTAATTATATTTTTATGAACATGTATATATTTCTATTAACCTCTCATATGTGTATTTGTGCAAAACTTACGAAACCCCAATGATAGAAGTTTCAAAAAGCTTCTAAAATAACAGTTGACACGAATTTGAAGAATAATATATAATATAAGGTGTGCTATATTTCAGTCATTTCCATTTTAATCCATGTTATGGATATAGATTAGCAGTGTAGCACAATTGTTGCCATCGGAGGGAGGGAAATACATGTCTGAGATAAGGGTAAAAGAAAATGAGTCTCTTGATAGTGCTCTAAAAAGATTTAAGAGACAATGTGCTAAGGCAGGCGTATTAGCAGAAGTAAGAAAAAGGGAGCACTATGAAAAGCCAAGCGTAAGGAGGAAGAAAAAATCTGAAGCAGCAAGAAAAAGAAAATTTAGATAAGTAAGAAACTGTATTTCGAATGGAATGTCTCTTAAGTGATATGAAGTAGTATGATTGTGTGGTAAGTCGGAAGTGCTTCAGGTAAGAAGATGTAAATACCCTTGATGGTAATGGTGTGATCATATTTGAAATGTCTTCCATTTTATAGATGATAAATATGAAAGGTACTTCCGAGTGGCAAACACGGAAAATAGAATCGTGAGGAATTCTAAAAATAAATATAAAAAAGCTCGATGAAAGTCGGGCTTTTTGTAATTGTGAAAATATATATTGTGAGAATATATAATGAAGGGTTTTTATTTTGAGGTGATGGAGTGAAAATAAAAAAGGTATGGGATACAAACTATGTTCCTGTTGAAAAAGCTGAGAAACTGGCCTGTGAAGCTGGGATTTCAGTTTTTCTTGCAAAGATTTTTTTAAGCAGAAAGATGGATAATGCTGAAACTATAGATAAATTTTTAAATTCAACATTAGATGATTTAAATGACCCTTTCCTTTTAAAAGATATGAATTTAGCTGTAAAAAGGATAGCTAAAGCAATTGAAAACAAAGAAAAAATATTGATTTACGGTGATTATGATGTAGATGGTGTTACCAGCACCTCTGTTTTATATAAATTTTTAAAATCACAAAATGCCTGGGTGGATTATTATATTCCCAATAGATTTGAAGAGGGATATGGATTTTCTCAAAGTTCTGTTGAAAAAATTATAAATATGCAAGTTGATTTGGTTGTTACTGTAGACTGTGGGACTACTTCTATAGAAGAAACAGGGATGTTGATGGAAAAAGGAATAGATGTGGTGGTTACAGACCATCATGAATGTAAAGAAGAGCTGCCTTCTGTTAAAGCTTTGGTGAATCCTCAAAGACCAGACTGTATGTACCCTCACAAGAATTTATCCGGAGTTGGGGTTGCTTTCAAACTTATAAAAGCACTTTCCTTTGAAATGAATATACAAATCAATCAATTAGAATTTTTAGACTTGGTAGCCCTTGGAACTATTGCAGATGTCATGCCTTTAACTGGCGAAAACAGAATTTTAGTTAAGTATGGGATAAAAAAGATAAACAATACCTCAAATGTAGGACTTAAATCACTTATGAAAGAAGTGGGGATTTTTGGCAAAAAAATCACCTCCAGGGATATAGGCTATATAATAGCGCCAAGGCTTAATGCCGCAGGAAGAATTGGGGACGCCGCAATGGTGGTAGAACTTTTGACTACTGAAGATGAAGTAAAAGCCAATGAAATTGCCTCTAAATTAAATGAGCATAACAAAAAGAGACAGGAAATAGAAACAGAAATCTTTGAAGAAGTGATAAGTAAAATAGAAAAAGAATCTTATATTAAAAAAAGCAGCATTATGGTGGTATCAGGAAGAGATTGGCATCAGGGAGTTATTGGAATAGTTGCATCTAAAGTTGTAGAAAAATACAACAAGCCATGTATATTAATTACTGTATCTGATGGAATAGGAAAAGGTTCAGGAAGAAGCGTAGAAGGTATAAATTTATTTAACGCCCTTACTTCTTGTAAAGAGACTTTAGAGAAATTTGGAGGGCATGAAATGGCAGTGGGATTGACCTTAAAGGAAGAAAAAATTCATGATTTTAACAGACTCATAAATGAGTATATCAGCTCCTTTAGTGATACATTTGAGTATACTGAGAAAATAAAAATAGATACCACAGTAGAGATAGAAGAGATTACTTTAGAAAATGTACGTGAGTTAGATTTTTTAGAACCTTTTGGTATTGATAACCCAGAACCCTTATTTAAATTTGAAAATGCAAAAATAAACGAGATAAATGCAGTAGGAAGTGATAAAAGTCACTTAAAACTAAAAGTAGAAAATAGTGGCTCTAAAGTGGATGCAATTGCTTTTAAAAAGGGGGATTTAGCAAAGGTATATAAAAAATCAGATATATTGGACATTGTGTGCACATTAGATATAAACATTTGGAGGGATGTAGAAAGCGTACAACTAAAAGTAATAGATATAAAGCCCGCCTTTGAAGTTTTGTTGAAAAATAAATTCTTTTTTAGCCTTGATAAATCCTTAACTTTTGAAGAAAATACAACAGAAGAAAATTATATTAAAAAAATTTCTTTAATTGGAGAGAATAAGGATTTAAAAGAATATATATATAATTATAATTTACAAAAAAAGAAAATGATGATTATGTTAAATTCAATTGATACAGTAAAAGAAATTATAAATTTGGTTAAAAACTGTGCTTTTGAATTTAATTTAAAATACTCTATGAGTTTTTCAAAAATAAAAATCAACAATTCTGATTTGCATATACTAGTAAATCCTCATCCTTACAAACTGGATGTGTCAGAATTTGACAAAGTAATAGTATATGGACAGTGGTTTTGTGAGAAATATTTAAATAAAGTATTAAATAGTATTGATTTAAGTAAAATTTATATTTATAATAAAATAAATTTCAATTTTAACAAAGATAGCGTTATTCCTAACAGGCAGGAGATGGTTTTTGTTTATAAACACCTAAAAGCAAATTATGATAAGAATTTTGTTATAGATAATTTATTTGCTTTTTCAGATTTTTTATCAATAAAATATGGCATCAATATGAATTATTTTAAAGCAAAAAAAATTATTCAGATTTTTGATGAATTATCCTTTTTAAAAAGTGAATTACACGGTAAATATGGAGTGGTTATAAATATGTTGGATACTCATAAACAAAAAAGAAATATTGAAAATTCATTTCTTTACAAAAGCTTAAATGCTCTTAATTTTTAAATATATTTTGTGCTAAAAATAAAAAATATGATATTATGTATTTAAGTTTTTGTTTTAATATTTAATATAAATTGGGTATTAAAAGAAAAGTAAATTAAATTTAACGAATTCATTAGGAGGAAAATTATGGATTTAAAATCAAAATTACGTCAAATCATGGACTTTCCTAAAGAAGGTGTTAACTATATTGACATTACAACAGTGCTGCAAGATCCAGAAGCTTTAAAAGTGTGTATAGATAAAATGAAAGAGGAAATGGGGCAATTTGGAGATTTTGATGTTATAGTGGGACCTGAATCAAGGGGATTTATTTTTGGAACTCCTTTAGCATACTTAATTGAAAAGGGATTTGTACCGATAAGAAAAAAAGGTAAGTTGCCTTATACAACTATATCAGTGGAATACCAACTGGAATATGGTACTGATATTTTAGAAATACATAGCGATGCAATATCTAAAGGTGAAAAAGTTGTTATTGTTGATGACTTGCTTGCTACTGGTGGAACTACTGAAGCTAACATAAAACTTGTTGAACAATTAGGTGGAGAGGTTGTAGGAATTATATACTTTATAGAGCTTGGGTTTTTAAATGGCAGAAAAAAATTAGAAGGCTATAATGTAAAATCAATAGTACAGTTTTAATTGTGTTATAGGGTTTTTGGAGGAATTTTAATGTGTGATGAATTTAACAGGTTAGTAGAAAAAATAAAAAAATATAATTCTAATTGCGATTTTGAATTACTTAAAAAATCATATGATTTTTCAAAAAAAGCACATGAAGGCCAAAATAGAGTGTCTGGAGAGCCATTTTTCACACATCCTCTAGAAGTAGCTTTTATTTTAGCAGAGCTTGAGCTGGATTGTACTTCAATAATTGCTGGGATTCTTCACGATACCATCGAAGATACCCCCCACACTTATGAGGAAATTAAATCAATATTTGGTCAGGAAGTGGCGGATTTAGTAGATGGTGTTACCAAGTTAGGTAAAATTCCTTATACAACCAAACGGGAGAGGCAAGCTGAGAATTTGAGAAAAATGTTTCTTGCTATGGCAAAAGATATAAGGGTTATTCTCATTAAACTTGCTGACCGGCTTCATAATATGCGTACATTAAAGTATATGAAAGCTGAAAAACAAGCTGAAAAAGCAAAGGAGACTTTAGAAATTTATGCCCCAATAGCTCATAGATTGGGGATTTCTAAAATAAAATGGGAGCTTGAAGATATTTGTTTAAGATATATAGACCCAAAGGGATATTATGATTTAGTAGAGAAAATAGCCAAAAGAAGAAACGAAAGGGAAGACTATATAGATAATATTTTAAGAATTTTGAAAGAGAAAACAAAAGAAATTAGTGTTGAATCACATCTTGATGGAAGACCAAAACACTTTTATAGTATATACAGAAAAATGGTTAATCAGAACAAAACATTAGAAGAAATATATGATCTTTTTGCTGTCAGGGTTATTGTAGACACTGTAAAAGATTGCTACTCGGTGTTAGGTCTTGTTCACGAAATTTTTAAACCCATGCCCAGAAGGTTTAAAGACTATATTGCAATGCCCAAACCTAATATGTATCAGTCTTTGCATACCACGGTTATAGGTCCTGAAGGTGTACCTTTTGAAATTCAAATAAGAACCTGGGAAATGCACAGGGTAGCAGAAGTGGGGATAGCAGCTCATTGGAGATATAAAGAAGGAGACGGAGGAGACAATAGTTTAGATAAAAAACTTGCCTGGTTAAGACAGCTTTTAGAGTGGCAGAAAGATGCCCGAGATGCAGATGAATTTATGGAGAATTTAAAGGTTGACCTTTTTACAGATGAAGTTTTTGTTTTCACTCCAAAAGGTGATGTTATAAACCTTCCTGCTGGTTCAACCCCTATTGATTTTGCATATGCAATTCATAGTGCAATTGGAAATAAAATGGCGGGTGCCAGAGTAAACAGTAAGATAACACCTATCGAATATGAATTAAAAAATGGAGATATAGTAGAAATTATAACATCTTCCAATGTCCATGGTCCAAGTAGGGATTGGCTTAAAATTATTAAAAGTTCACAGGCACGCAGTAAAATTAATCAGTGGTTTAAAAAAGAAAAAAGAGAAGAGAATATTATTAGAGGTAAGGAAATGATTGAAAAAGAATTAAAAAAACAATCATTTACCTTTAATCAGTTGTTTAAACCGGAATGGGTTGAAATTGTACTTAGAAAATATACATTTCTTTCTTTAGAGGATCTTTATGCAGCCATAGGTTATGGAACATTAACTGCAAACAAAGTAATTTCAAGGCTTAGGGAAGAATACAAAAAAACCGTTAAAGTAGAAGAACTTGCAGAAAATATTGCTAAAACAGCAAAAAAACCTAGAGAACAACAAAGCAAAAAGAAATTTCCTGAAAATGGTGTTGTGGTAAAGGGGATAGAAAACTGCTTAGTTAGAATAGCAAAATGTTGCAACCCGGTACCGGGAGATGATATAGTTGGATATATTACAAGGGGAAGAGGAGTATCTGTTCACAGGAATGATTGTTCTAATGTTACCAATACCATAGATGGAGACAACAGACTTATTGAAGTTTCCTGGTATACTGCAAAGAATGCATCCTACAATGCCAATATTACAATTATGGCTAATGACAGGACGGCTCTTTTGATGGATATAACAAATGCCATTGCAGAATTAAAAATTCCTTTAAAGGCCATAAATGCAAGAACTACCAGAGAACAAATTGCAATTATGAATCTTACATTAGAGATAACAAATACAGAACAGCTTGAGAAAATAATTAAAAAAATAAGAAAAGTTGAATCTGTTTTTGAAGTGACAAGAAGTAATAGCTGATAGTTAAGGAGAGGTAATATGCGGGCAGTAGTGCAGAGAGTGACTTATTCTAAAGTTACAGTGGAAAATGAGATAATTGGCGAAATTAATAAAGGACTGAATGTTCTTTTAGGCATAGGTAAAGAAGACGGACAAAAAGATATTGAGTATTTAGTGGATAAAATAATAAATTTGCGTATTTTTGAAGATGAAAATGGGAAAATGAATGTTTCATTAAAAGATATAGATGGTAAGTTAATTGTTATATCACAATTTACATTGTATGGGGATTGCAGGAGGGGAAGAAGACCAAGTTTTGATATGGCTGCAAAACCAGATGATGCAGAAGAAATTTATAATAGATTTATAGAAGAGTGCAAAAAACAGGGTGTAAAAGTTGAAACAGGTAAGTTTCAAGCTATGATGTCTGTAGAGATACATAATGATGGTCCTGTTACCATACTTTTAGACAGTAAAAAAGAATTTTGATTTTACAGGGAGGTTTTTTTTATGTTAATTAAATGCTTATCTACAGGAATGTTTGATTCTAATTGTTACATTGTTTATAATAACAACGAAGGAATTATTGTAGATGCTGGTGTTAGCGCTGATGAAGTTATGAAGTTTTTAGATGAGAAAAAAATAAAAATAAAATACATTGTTCTAACCCATGTTCATATTGACCATATATGTCATGTGGATGACATTCGTGAAAAAACAGGGGCTGAAGTTTTAGTTCATGAAAATGACAGTAAAAAGCTTTTAGACCCATCATTAAACGGATCTGAATTATATGGACAAAGAATGGCTTTTAAACCTGCTGACAGGAATTTAAAGGACGGGGATAAAATCACTGTGGGTGGCATTGATTTTGAAATAATCCATACTCCAGGTCACTCATCAGGATGTATTTGCATAAAAGCAGGAGATAAATTATTTACTGGAGATACATTGTTTAAAATGGCCAGGGGAAGAACAGATTTAGGAGATGGAAATGAGGAGGAAATACTTTCCTCAATAAAAAATAAACTTATGACTTTAGATGAAAAGACCATTGTCTATCCAGGTCATGGTCCAGCTACAACCATTGGAGCTGAAAGTATTTATTATTGATAGAAAAACTAATAATTAAATTGGAGGTTAGTAATGTTAACAAAATCGCCAAAAGGAACTAGAGATATATTACCAAACGAGGTACATAAATGGCAATATTTAGAAAATATAATATCTGAGGTTTGCCAAAATTTTGGCTACAAGGAAATTAGAATTCCTGTTTTTGAACATACAGAATTATTTCAAAGAGGGGTAGGAGATACAACAGATATAGTTCAAAAGGAAATGTATACATTTTTGGACAAAGGGAAAAGAAGTATTACCCTAAGACCGGAAGGTACAGCAGGTGTTGTGAGAAGTTATATTGAGCATGGAATGGCATCTTTACCCCAGCCAGTGAAACTTTACTATAATATAACTGCTTATAGATATGAAAATGTACAAAAGGGAAGATACAGGGAGTTTCATCAGTTTGGAGTGGAGGCTTTTGGTTCTGAAGGACCTTCCATAGATGTTGAAATAATATCAATGATAGAAGTTTTTTTGAATAAATTAGGTATTGATGATATTGAGCTTAATATAAACAGCATAGGGTGTAAAAAGTGCAGAAGTGATTACAATACAAAGCTAAAAGAATATTTAAAACCCAATTTACAAAAATTATGCAAAACTTGTGAAGACAGATTTGACAGAAATCCTTTAAGGATTATAGACTGCAAAGAAGAGGCATGTAAAGAAATTACCAGGGAAGCTCCAGCCCTTGTAGATAACTTGTGCCAAGAATGTTATGAACATTTAGAGGGGTTAAAAAAAGGATTGGAGAATTTAGGGATTAAATATAATATAGACAAAAATATTGTACGGGGACTTGACTATTATACAAAGACGGTTTTTGAGTTTGTGTCAAAAAATATTGGCTCCCAGGGAACTGTTTGTGGCGGGGGCAGATATGATGGGCTTGTAGAGGTTTGCGGTGGTTCGCCAACTCCAGGCATTGGATTTGCCATTGGGATAGAAAGGCTTATTATGGTTATGGAAAATCAAGGGATTGAATTTCCTAATCCTAAAAGTACTGATATTTTTATTGCAACTATAGGAGACAAGGCTCAGTATTATGCTCAAAAATTAGTATATGACTTAAGAAAAGAGGGAATTAATGCTGAGACAGATCTAATGGGGAAAAGCGTTAAAGCTCAGATGAAATATGCCAATAAATTAGGGGCTTGTTTTTCTATTGTTTTAGGCGATAATGAAATTGATACAAATAAAGCCTTTTTGAAAAATATGGATACTGGAGAAGAAAAGGAAATAAGTTTAGATACAGTTATCGACAGACTCAAAAATATAAAGGCAGAATCCAACACCACAATAACAAATGTTTAAAAATAATTTTAAAGGGAATATGATAGGGAGTGAAAATATGGGAGAATCAATTTGTGGATTAAAGAGAACTCATTATTGTACTGAAGTTACAGTTAACCATGTGGATAAAGAGGTTACTGTAATGGGATGGGTTCAAAAAAGAAGAGATTTAGGAAAGCTTATATTTGTTGATTTAAGAGATAGAAGCGGTATTATTCAAATTGCATTTGGTACTGAGTCAAAAAAAGAAATTTTTGAAAAGGCAGAAAAAATAAGAAATGAATTTGTACTTGCAGTAAGGGGAAAAGTTGTAAAAAGAGTTGGTAATGCCATTAATCCTAATATGGTTACAGGAGAAATAGAAATATTAGCAGAGGAACTTAGAATATTAAGTACTGCAGAAACTCCTCCTATGTACATTGAAGAGAATTCACAGGTAAATGAGGCTTTAAGGCTTCAGTATAGATATATTGATTTAAGAAGACCTGATATGCAAAAAAATATTATGTTAAGGCATAGGGTGGCAAAAATTGCAAGAGATTATTTTGATGCCAATGGTTTTCTTGAAATAGAGACTCCAACCCTTACAAAAAGTACTCCGGAAGGAGCAAGGGATTATCTAGTGCCAAGCAGGGTTCACCCAGGAAAGTTATATGCCCTGCCCCAGTCACCTCAGTTATTTAAACAGCTTTTGATGGTATCAGGATTTGATAGGTATTTTCAAATTGTAAAATGTTTCAGAGACGAAGATTTAAGGGCTGACAGGCAGCCAGAGTTTACTCAGATGGATTTGGAAATGTCCTTTGTGGATGTGGAAGACGTAATCAAAATTAATGAGGGATTTATTAAAAAACTCTTTGAAGAAGTTCTAGGTGTAAAAGTTGAATGTCCATTTGAGAGAATGTCCTATAAAGAAGCCATGGAAAGGTTTGGAACAGACAAACCGGATACAAGGTTTGGCTTAGAACTTATAGACTTATCCAATATAGTTAAGGACTGTGGTTTCAAGGTTTTTTCAGATGCAGTAAAAAATGGCGGAAGTGTCAGAGCTATAAATGCAAAAGGGGGCGGAAGCAAATTTAGCAGAAAAGAAATAGATGCACTAGGTGAGTATGTAAAGAATTATAATGCAAAGGGAATGGCTTGGATAGTAGTAGAAGAGGACAACCTAAAATCACCTATTACAAAGTTTTTAAAAGAAGATGAAATTAAGGCTATACTGGAAAAAGTAAAAGCTGAGCCAGGAGACCTTATTTGCTTTATAGCAGATAAAGATAAAATTGTATTTAGTGCCCTTAGTGAGTTAAGACTTGAGGTAGCAAGAAAATTAAATTTAATTAATGATAAAGAGTTTAAATTTTTATGGATTACAGAGTTTCCTCTTTTTGAATATGATGAAGAAGAGGAGCGGTATGTTGCAAAACATCACCCATTTACAGCACCTATGGATGAGGATATAAAATATATTGAAACAGAACCAGAAAGGGTAAGGTCTAAAGCATATGATATGGTTCTCAATGGAAATGAAATAGGCGGAGGAAGCATAAGGATACACGACCAAGAACTTCAAAAAACCATGTTTAAATGTTTAGGCTTTACGGAAGAGGAGTCTAAAGAAAGATTTGGTTTCTTATTAGATGCATTTAAATATGGAACACCTCCACATGGGGGATTGGCCTTTGGGCTTGACAGGCTTGTTATGTTAATGGCAGGCTGTGACAGCATCAGAGATGTAATTGCTTTTCCAAAAGTTCAAAATGCTTCTTGTCTTATGACAAGTGCTCCTGACGTGGTTGATGAAAAGCAGCTTAAAGAACTTCATATTAATTTTAATATTTAAAAAACTTACATGTATTTTAAATTATTTAAGAATATGGATGTTTCTTTAATATTAAATTATATACACATACTTGAAAAGTTATTATAAATTATATAGAATTTATATAATATAAATTATGTTGTTTTTTAAACTTAATATAATAAGCTCAAAAACAAAAAAAGGGGGGCTTACTACGTCAAAAAAAACTATTATGAAAGAAGCCTTAGATTGGACTATTCATATAGCAATAGCAATATTATTAGCCGTTTTAATTGTGAATTTTGTTGCACAAGTTACTGTGGTGCAAGGAAGTTCTATGGAAAATACTCTTTCTGAAAAAGACAGACTGCTTATTGAAAAATTAAGTGTCCGGTTTGGAAAAATTAACAGAGGTGATATTGTAACGGTAAATGATCCTGATGGTGATGATGGAATATATTTAAGAAACAGCCCGATAATAAAAAGAGTTATTGGGATAGAAGGTGATTTGGTAGAAATCCGTGACGGAAATGTCTTTGTTAATGGTGAAATATTAGAAGAAGATTATATAAGAGGAGATGAGACTTACCCGATAAGAGATGAATTTAGCAATGTTAAAGTTCCTGAAGGTTATGTATATGTAATAGGAGATAATAGAATTTTTGGACAAAGCAGTGACAGCAGGGAATTTGGACCTGTAAAAACCGAGTATATCGGTGGTAAAGCTGTCTTAAGATTTTTTCCTTTTAGCAGAATAAGTCTTTTAAGGGATTGACAGATTATTTGCTGCATATTATTTAAATGCAGTTTGAAAGGGGCGTGAATGTAGCTTTAGTGAGCTGCTGTCTTATGAAAAAAATATTAAATATGGGATTGGATGTTGGTTCCACTACAGTAAAATTGGTTTTAATTGACCAAAATGATGAAATAATATTTAGTAAATATCAAAGACATTATTCCGATATTAAAAACACCATATTTGAACTTTTAAGTGAAACATGTGAAAAATTTGCAAACAGATATATAACAATAATGGTAACAGGATCAGGTGGAATGTCTGTCTCCCAGTGGTTGGAAATCCCTTTTATTCAAGAAGTTATTGCAAGTACAAAGGCAATTCAAAGATTTATACCCCATACAGATGTTGTTATAGAATTAGGTGGAGAAGATGCTAAAATAACTTATTTAGAAGAAAGTATAGAGCAGAGGATGAATGGTACTTGCGCTGGCGGGACAGGGGCTTTCATAGACCAGATGTCATCTCTTTTAAAGACCGATGCCCAAGGGTTAAATGAATTAGCAAAAGGCTATAAGGTTATTTACCCTATTGCATCTAGATGTGGTGTATTTGCTAAAACTGATATACAGCCTTTGATAAATGAAGGTGCATCAAAGGAGGATATAGCTGCTTCTGTTTTTCAAGCAGTTGTCAATCAGACAATAAGTGGATTAGCCTGTGGAAAGCCAATTAGAGGTAATGTGGCTTTTTTAGGAGGTCCTTTGCAGTTTTTATCTGAATTAAGATTAAGATTTATAGAAACATTGAAACTTGAAGAGCATCAAGGGATTTTCCCTGAAAATGCCGAGCTTTTTGTTGCCTTAGGTGCAGCATTAGAATCAAAAAATACAAAGGTAATTTCAGTAAAGACATTGGAAAAAAAGCTTCAAGCACTAAAAGAAGTAGAAGTTCACGAAGTTGAAAGATTACAGCCATTATTTAAGAACAGTGATGAATTTGATAAATTTCAAAAAAGACATAATATTGGCAAGTTAAAAAGGCGTGATATAAAAACTTTTAAAGGAGAATGTTTCCTTGGATTAGATGCAGGGTCTACAACCACAAAGGCTGTGCTTATTGATAAAGAAGGTGCCCTTTTATATTCTTTTTATGGAAGTAATAACGGAAGTCCCATTGCATCTGCAATTAATATTTTAAAAGAGATTTATTCTCTTATGCCTAAAGAGGCTAAAATAGTAAATTCAACAGTTACAGGGTATGGAGAGGCTCTTTTAAAAGCTGCATTAGGCTTTGATATTGGTGAAATAGAGACAATTGCACATTTTAAAGCTGCTGAGGCTTTTTTACCAGGTGTGGATTTTATCCTTGATATTGGCGGTCAGGATATGAAATGCCTGAAAATTAAAAATGGTGTAATAGATAGCATAATGCTAAATGAAGCCTGTTCTTCAGGTTGTGGTTCTTTTATAGAAACTTTTGCTTATTCTTTAAATATGGATTTGACGGAATTTGCCAAATCCGCTTTAATGGCAAAACAACCTGTTGATTTAGGGTCTAGATGTACTGTTTTTATGAATTCTAAAGTTAAACAAGCTCAAAAGGAAGGAGCAACTGTAGGAGATATCTCAGCAGGTCTTTCATATTCTGTTGTGAAAAATGCCCTTCAAAAAGTAATAAAAATAAGAGACCCAAAGGAAATGGGGGAAAAAATAGTTGTTCAGGGTGGAACCTTCCATAATGATGCAGTATTAAGATGTTTTGAAATTCTTTCTGAAAAAGAGGTTGTAAGACCAGAAATTGCTGGACTTATGGGGGCCTATGGTGCTGCACTTATTGCTTTAGAAAGAAATGCTTCAAATGAAAGTTCACTTATTACAATGGAAAATCTCAGTGAGTTTAAAGCTGATGTAGATATGAAAAGGTGCCAAAAATGCGGAAATAACTGCCTTCTTACAATTAATACTTTTCAGGATGGAAGAAAGTTTATTTCAGGAAACAGATGTGAAAAGGGTGCGGGCATAGAATCTAAAGATAAGGATATTCCAAATTTATACGATTATAAATACAAAAGATTGTTTTCATATAAACCCCTTAGTAAGGATGAGGCTATAAGAGGTACAGTTGGAATTCCAAGGGTTTTAAACATGTATGAAAACTACCCATTTTGGTTTACTTTTTTTACTCAATTAAAATTTAGAGTGGAAATTTCACCCAGGACTACAAAAAAGATATATGAGCTTGGAATGGAAACCATCCCTTCTGAGTCTGTATGTTATCCTGGGAAATTAGTTCATGGACATATAATGAGCCTTGTAAACAAAAATGTGGATTTTATATTTTATCCTTGTATCCCGTATGAAAGGATAGAATTTGAAGATGCCAACAATCACTTTAATTGTCCTATAGTTACTTCATATCCTGAAGTTATAAAAAACAATATGGACGTATTAAAGGAAAACAATATAAAATTTAAAAATCCTTTCTTACCTTATGATGATGATTTAAGGTTGATTGAGAGGCTTTATGAAGAATTAAAAGAATTTAATATTTCTAAATCAGAAATAAAAAAAGCTGTAATTCTTGCCAGAAAAGAAGATGAGAAATTTAAAGAAGATATTAAATTAAAAGGTGAGGAAGTTTTAGAGTATCTTGAGAAGACGGGAATGAAAGGTGTGGTTTTGACAGGACGTCCATATCATGTAGACCCTGAAATTAACCATGGTATTCCCAATATAATAACAGAGTACAAAATGGCTGTTTTGACAGAGGACTCTATATCCCATTTAGCAAAAGAACAGATTTCACTAAGAGTTGTGGACCAGTGGATGTATCATTCAAGATTGTATAGAACAGCCAATTTTGTTAAAGATAAAAGCTTTCTTGAAATTATACAGCTTAATTCATTTGGCTGTGGACTTGATGCGGTTACAACTGACCAGGTGGAAGAAATTTTAAATAGTTGTGACAAAATATATACAGTTTTAAAAATAGATGAAATAGACAATTTAGGTGCAGCCAGAATAAGAATAAGGTCCTTAAAGGCTGCAGTTGATGAAAGGGATAAAAACAACTTTACCCCAGTTAAAAGAGAATATGGTTGCAAGAGAGTTTTATTTACAAAAGATATGAAAAAAACTCATACTATTTTAGCACCACAAATGTCGCCTATACATTTTCAATTTTTAGAAGAAGCTTTTAAGGCATCGGGGTATAATGTGGAAGTTTTGCCTTCAGTTGACAAGGAAGCCATTGATGAAGGTCTTAAATATGTAAATAATGATGCATGTTATCCTTCAATAATTGTAGTAGGTCAATTAATGAAAGCTATAAAATCCGGGAAATATGATATTAACAATACATCCCTTATTATATCTCAGACTGCTGGCGGATGTAGGGCTACCAACTATATAGCTTTTATAAGAAAGGCTCTTAAAGATGCCGGTCTTTCCCATGTACCTGTGATTTCTTTGAATTTTGCAGGTCTTGAAAAAAATCCTGGTTTCAAATATTCACCAGGACTTATAAACAAGCTGCTAATTGCCCTTGTTTACGGGGATCTTCTTATGAAAGTTTTATACAGAGTACGTCCCTATGAAAAGATAAAGGGTTCTGCCAACCTTTTATACAATACATGGGTTGAGAAATGCAAAGAATCTGTAAGAAATGGTAGACATAAGGAGTTCAAAGAAAATATTTATAATATTGTAAGAGATTTTGATAATTTTAAAATAACCGATGAAAAAAAGCCAAAAGTTGGCTTGGTAGGCGAGATACTGGTTAAATATCATCCTACAGCCAATAACGATATAGTTGACATTGTTGAAAGAGAAGGAGCAGAAGCAGTTATGCCTGATTTAATTGGATTTTTCCTATACGTGGCTTACTGCGCTGATTTCAGGCACTCCCATCTTTCAGGTAAAAAGATTGATGCAATGATAAACACCGGTGGAATAAAATTAATTGAATACTATAGAAGGCACATGAAAAAGGCCCTTTCAGAAAGTGAACGTTTTCAACCGCCAATTTCAATAGAGGAGTTGGGAAAGCTTGCAACTGATGTATTGTCATTGGGAAATCAGACTGGTGAAGGATGGTATTTAACAGCTGAAATGATTGAGCTTATTTTAACTGGTGCACAAAATATAGTTTGTATGCAGCCTTTTGCATGTTTACCTAATCATGTTACTGGAAAAGGAATGATTAAAGAGTTAAAAAGGCGATACCCAAATGCAAACATTACAGCGATAGATTATGACCCGGGAGCTAGTGAGGTAAATCAGATAAACAGAATAAAGCTGATGCTTTCCACAGCTTTTAATGAATTTAAGAAAAATGAGCCACATGATAATAGTATTGAAGAGGATATAAAAACAACAGTATAAGCTAAAAAACATATAAAATTTCATTAAAAAAAGGATTGCCTGTTAGTTTCTTATAAACAAGGGGATGGGTAACTATATCTAAATGCTAGGTATAGAGCTTTATGCAGGCAATCCTTTTTATTTTTTTATGTATAGGGTTTTAGAGATTACAAAGCTAATAAACTATCTACACTTTGGATATTAATATACGGATCATTTACTTCAGTGCTTTTAGAAAATGTAAATTCAGTAAGAAAATTTCTATGTCCGCATAGTTCACATTGAAAATTAAGACCGTTTAATTTGGAAATTTCAGATTTAGGCAGGTTTAAAATAACTGACTTACAATTGTAGCATATTAAAGACTTGAAATCATACATGAGAGTTCCTCCTTTAAATAGTATATTATTAGTTTATAGATTTAAATAATGGAATTATTACAGAATTTAAACCACGATAAAATCATTGTATTATAAATTGATACACACTTAAAGCAAACGACCATAATAGCTACTAATCGACACAAAATAAAGTGATAATAAACACTTTGTTGCATTGTAAAAATAAGAAAACTAAGACTTGAAACACTATGTTGACACTCTCTTTTGGACGTATTATCATTATATAACTTTTCCATAAACAAATCAAGTCCTAGAATTTTAAAATTTTAGTCCTATATAAGTCCTACTTTTATAACTTTTGACTTTGTTTGTGACAATATTTTAACAAACAATGCTTTTAATTTTGTCCTAGAATAAAAAAATTATTATTCGAATATATTTTATTGATAAAAAATTTAAAAAACACAAGAGGGATAATTTAGTGTAAGTAACGGAGGACAAAAACATGGGAGCTAAAGCAAAAAAACGCTATAAAAAGCTTTTGATAGTGAAAAAAATTTTATGTTTATCTGTAGCATTTTTATTAGCAATTAGAGTAGGTATAATCTTTGGAGATATTTTTTATAATTCAGAAAATGAAATTATTGAAAGTGTGGATGTTGAGATATTAAGAAGTACATTAAACAGTACTTTGCCTGTTATTGAAACTATATACAACAGTGGAAATATCAGCCTTTCATTTTCCGGGCAATTAAGAGGGATTATAAAGACTATATTTCATTTTGATTTAGGATATCCTATAACGGTATTAAACGCCCAGTCCCCGTTTTTTCACAACTTTTATATAAATGGATATAATGCTTATTTAAATGAAGATAATAAAATTTATAAACCATATGTTTATATTGCAGATTTAGATGTAGAAGAAGATTTAGAAAAGGATTTTCAAAATAGAGAAAGCAGCATAACATATAATGTTGAAGAAGATGATAATGACAACAAAGGTGATTCTGAAAAAAATGCAGTAACTATAGGTGAAATAGCAATTACTAACAGTGAAACCAATTTTGATATAGATATTGAAAAGATAATGGAAACACCTTTAAAGCTAAATTCCCAGAAAAGAGGACCTAAAGTATTAATTTATCACACCCATACTACAGAAAGTTTTATAACAGATTTAGGAGAATTAGAAAAAACTGGAATACCCAACAGAACTACAGATGCTACAAATAATGTTGTAAGGGTAGGGGAGGAACTAGCTCAGATTTTAAGAAAAAAATATAATATTGAAGTTATACATAATTCAACGATACACAACTATCCAAGTGATACAGGTGCTTATGGAAGATCTTTAAATACAGCTTCAAATATTTTAACCAGTTATCCTTCTATACAAATTGTAATAGATATTCATAGGGATGGAATAGAAGGGAAAAAGTTACGAACAGTAACTGAAATAAATGGAAAAAAAGTTGCTAAAATAATGTTTGTAGTGGGCACTGATCACCCCCAATGGAAAGAAAATTTAAAACTAGCGATAACACTTCAAAACATGTTAAATGAAAAGCATCCCGGCATTACAAGACCTATTTATATGAGTAAGTACAGGTACAACCAGCATTTATCTAATGGTGCCTTAATAATTGAAATTGGAGGGGACGGAAATTTAATAAGCGAGTGTTTAGAGAGCACCAAATATCTTGCTGAAGTAATCAATGAAGTTTTAAACTAAGTTCAATTGGCGATAATACTATTGTGAACTGAATAAATAATGCTAAAGAAAAATACTAAAAATACTAAAAAACACTAAAGAAAAGTTGTGGTATATAAAATGAAAAGATTAGAAAAATACAGAGCTATAAGAATAGCACGAAAAAAATGCATATTTATATCTTTAATGTGCTTTATTATAATTTTTACAGGTATACTTACAGTGGATTATTCATTAAATACTCTTATGAATGGCGAAAACGGCATTAAATTATTTGCTGTAAAAAAAATAGAAGATGAATGCTATCAAATTATAATCTTTAATAAAAGCTTGTATCTTAACACAAATTACATAAAGGAAGATTTTAACAGACTCGCAGAGTGGCTAAATAGGACTTTGAATGTGAATAACTAAAAAATGCTTAAAAATTTCCTGTTCACATGGTATTTGTTATGCTATAATAATGTGTTGATATGAAAAATATTAATTTATACTTCCTTAGATAACAGGAGGATGAGTAAATGCCAAATGTAAGACAAGAGAAAATTAGAAATTTTTGTATAATTGCACATATTGATCATGGTAAATCTACACTTGCAGACAGGATGTTAGAGATTACAGGCGTTTTGAGTCAAAGAGAGATGGAGAGCCAAATATTAGACAATATGGATATAGAAAAAGAAAGAGGTATTACAATAAAAGCCCAGGCGGTGAGGATGTTATATAAAGCTAAAGATGGAGAGGAATATATATTAAATCTTATTGACACTCCCGGGCATGTGGATTTTAATTATGAAGTGTCAAGAAGTTTGGCAGCATGTGAAGGTGCAATTCTTGTAGTTGATGCTGCACAGGGAATAGAGGCTCAGACCTTAGCAAATGTTTATCTTGCATTAGAACATGATTTAGAAATAATTCCTGTAATAAATAAAATTGATTTACCAAGTGCAAGACCTGATTTTGTGAAAAAGGAAATAGAAGATGTAATTGGACTTGAGGCATCCGATGCTCCTTTAATATCTGCAAAGAATGGAATAAACATAGAGGATGTACTTGAAGAAATTGTCAAAAAAGTGCCTTATCCTGTTGAAAGTCCAGATAAACCATTAAGAGCGTTAATTTTCGATTCTTTTTATGATAGCTACAAAGGTGTAATTGTGTATATAAGGGTAAAAGAAGGAACTATCAAAGTAGGCGATAAAATAAAAATGATGAACACCAAAAAAGAATTTATTGTTACTGAATTAGGTTATTTAAGGCCAGGAGGTATGACTCCATGTGATTCTTTAATAGCTGGAGAAGTGGGCTATATTGTGGCAAGCATTAAAAATGTAAAAGATACAAGAGTAGGGGATACTGTTACATTATTGGACAATCCTGCATCTGAGCCTTTACCAGGCTATAAAAAAGTTAACCCTATGGTGTTTTGTGGTATTTACCCTGCTGATGGTTCAAAATACGGGGATTTAAGAGAGGCACTAGAAAAGCTTCAATTAAATGATGCATCACTTATATTTGAACCTGAAACATCAATTGCTTTAGGTTTTGGATTCAGATGTGGTTTTTTAGGACTTTTACATATGGAAATTATCCAGGAAAGATTGGAGCGGGAATATGACTTTGACTTGGTTACTACAGCACCAAGTGTTGTTTACAAGGTGAAAAAGAAAAACGGTGAGGTATTTGATATTGATAATCCAACAAATATGCCTCCTGTAACAGAAATTGAATATATGGAAGAACCCATTGTAAAAGCTTCTATTATGGCACCTACAGAATTTGTAGGAAATATTATGGAACTTTCTCAAGAAAGAAGAGGAATATATAAAGATATGTCTTATATAGATGACAGTAGAGTGATGCTAACATATGAGATGCCTTTAAATGAGATAATATATGATTTTTTTGATGCGTTAAAATCAAGGACAAAGGGTTATGCATCACTAGATTATGATTTAATGGGATATGAAAAATCAGATCTTGTAAAATTAGATATTATGCTAAATGGTGAAGTTGTAGATGCTCTTTCTTTTATTGTTCATGAGGACAAGGCATATTCTAGAGGGAGAAGAATTGCAGAAAAATTAAAAGAAACAATTCCAAGGCAACAATTTGAAATACCTATACAGGCATGTATAGGGGGCAAAATAATTGCAAGGGAAACTGTAAAAGCATACAGAAAAGATGTTTTAGCTAAATGTTACGGTGGAGATATTAGCCGTAAGAAAAAACTTTTAGAAAAACAAAAAGAAGGTAAAAAGAGAATGCGTCAAGTGGGAAGTGTAGAAGTTCCTCAAGAAGCTTTTATGAGTGTTCTTAAATTGGATACTTAAAAAAGGACAGAATAAAGAGAAATGGTGTAAAAAATGAAAAAAAGTATTAGTTTATATATTCATATACCTTTTTGTAAGTCAAAATGTTATTATTGTGATTTTAATTCTTTTCCATGCAGGGATGAGCTTATTCCTGCATATTTTAATGCATTAGAAAAGGAATTAATCCAATACCAAAAAAAGTTAAAACATTACAAAATAAATACCATTTTTATTGGTGGTGGAACACCTTCTGTAGTTGATTCAAATAATATATATAGATTGATGTTATTATTAAATGAAAATTTTGATATAGATAAAGATGGGGAAGTAACAATAGAATCAAACCCTGGAACATTGACAGATGAGAAGCTTGATACATATATAAAAAGTGGAATTAACAGGCTTAGCATTGGACTTCAGGCAGTTCAGGACAGATTGTTAAAAAAATTAGGAAGAGTTCACGGTTTAGAAGAGTTTGATGCAGGGTATAATCTGGCATTAAAGGCAGGCTTTAAAAATATCAATATAGACCTTATTTTTGGGATACCCCATCAAACTTTAGATGATTGGAATGAAACATTAGAGTATGTTATAAAATGCAGCCCAGCTCATCTGTCTTGTTATAGCCTTAAAATTGAGGAAGGAACAGTATTTGGAGAAAAGCTAAATAGAGGTGAGATTACACCTGTTGGTGATGATTGTGATAGAAAAATGTATTGGATGGCAATAGAAAAGCTAAGTAAGAAAAAATATCAGCACTATGAGATATCTAATTTTTCTAAAGAGGGTTTTTTGTGCAGACACAATCTTGTGTATTGGAAAAATTTAGAATACATTGGAATAGGAGCAGGTTCTCATTCATTTTTTGACAATATAAGATATAATAATATAGTTAGTTTAGACAAATATGTAAATAATGTAAATAAAGATATATCTATTTTGGAAAATCAACAGTTAATAGAGAAAGAAGACAGAATTTCAGAATATATGATATTAGGGCTTAGGCTGACAGAGGGCATCTGTTTAGAAGATTTTAAAAACAAGTTTAAAATGGAAATATTTGAGGTATATAATAAAGAGATAGAAAATCTTATAAAAAGAAATCTTATTAGAATAGATGGTAATATGTTAAAACTTACATCTTTGGGGTTAGACTTGGCAAATCAAGTGTTTATGGAATTTTTATTAGAATAGAGTGGTATAAAACATCTTGACAAAAGAAAATTACGATGGTATTTTTAAAATAGAATTAGCACTCAACTAAATAGAGTGCTAACAAAGGAGTGATGCAGATGTTTTTGGACGATAGGAAAAAAAGCATATTACATGCTGTTGTCGACGATTACATCAGTACTGCAGAGCCAATTGGATCAAGAACACTTGCAAGAAAACATGGACTTGGTTTAAGTTCTGCAACAATAAGGAATGAAATGGCTGATTTAGAAGATATGGGATATTTAACCCAGCCACATACTTCAGCTGGAAGAATTCCCTCAGATAAAGGTTACCGTTTTTATGTAGATCAGCTTATGGAGTTTAGTGAGCTTACTGATGAAGAAATATACAGTATAAAAGATGCAATGGAAACACAGATAAATGAATTAAGTCAGCTTTTAAAACGGGCATCTGTTATTATGTCACAAATTACCAAATATGCATCTATGGCTTCAACTCCTGGAAAACAAAACAGTATATTAAAAACTGTGCAGATAGTGCCTGTTGAAAAGGGAAAAGCTCTTATTGTGGTTTTAACAAATGCAGGAGTTATAAAAAACAGAATAATAAATATTCCTGAAACAGTTCTTCCAGAACATTTAATAACTGTTTCTAATATATTTAATGATAAATTAAAAGGCCTTACTATAGATAATATAAATGCGTCTGTTATAAAAGAAATAGAACTGTTATTGGGAAATGACAGCAGTGTTTTGCATCCTGTATTAAATGGTGTAACCCATTGTATAAATCAAATTGATTATCCTGAAATTTATCTTGATGGTGCAATTAATATGCTTAATCATCCAGAGTTTAGCGATGTTGTGAGGGCAAGGGAATTTTTAAATTTTATGGATGCTAAGGATGTTCTAAGGAAGATTCTTAATAGTGTTTATAAACAAGGTGACTATATTAAAGTTACCATTGGAGAAGAAAATAAAATTATAGAAATGAAGGATTGCAGTCTTGTTACCACCACATATAGTTTAGGAAATGTTGTGGTAGGGACGGTTGGAGTAATAGGTCCTACACGTATGGAGTATTCAAAGGTACTGGCTGCTATGAACTATATGAGAAAAAAGGCAAATGAAGAAATTCGAAAACTAATTGGAGAAAATGAAGAAAATATTTAATATATCATTGAAGTTTTTATTTTATATACAATTAATTGAGCTTTTACAAATGAATTTTAAATATAAGGAGGTGCCAGTGTTCAAATGACTAGAGATAAAAACTTACATGGCAAAAACGAAGAATTAAAAAATAATGAAGCCAATGTAAAAGAAACTGTAGAGGAAGCTGTAGAAGAAACAGTAAAAAAAGATACTGTAGTTAATGAAGAGTCAGATGATAATTCAGAGAAAGTTGATCAGTTAAAGGCTAAGTTTGATGAAAAATCAAAACAGTGTGAAGAGTATATAAATATGTTTCAAAGGGTGGCTGCAGAGTTTGATAATTACAAAAAGAGAACTGCAAAGGAAAAAGTTGGAATATATGATAGTGCCTTAACTGACGTGGTAAAGGCTTTTTTGCCTGTGATAGATAATATTGAAAGGGCCGTTGAGGCATTAGATAAAGGTGCAGACTCTAAAACATTAGCAGAAGGTATTAACTTAATCTATAAGCAGTTTAAAGAAGTGTTGGGAAAACTAGAGGTCACTGAAATAGAGGGAGTCGGCAGTGCCTTTGATCCAAACAAGCATAATGCTGTTATGCATGTGGAAGATGATTCCTTTGGAGAAAACATAATTGTTGAAGAATTACAAAAAGGCTATAAATGTAAAGACAAAGTAATACGGTATAGCATGGTTAAAGTTGCTAACTAAAGAGAAGATAACGCAACTAAGTCACAAAAAATTTGCTTAATACTACTATAAAAGGAGGATATGTGATTATGTCAAAAGTAATTGGTATAGATTTAGGAACAACCAACTCTTGTGTAGCTGTTATGGAAGGAGGAGAACCTGTTGTTATTCCAAATTCAGAAGGCAGCAGAACAACAGCATCTGTAATTGCTTTTTCTAAAACAAATGAAAGATTGGTAGGACAGGTAGCTAAAAGGCAAGCTATAACAAATCCAGAAAGAACTATTATGTCTATAAAAAGAGATATGGGTACTGATAAAAGAGTAACTATAGATGATAAAAGCTACACTCCTCAAGAGATATCAGCCATGATTCTGCAAAAAATAAAAGCAGATGCAGAAAGTTATTTAGGTACAAAGGTAACTAAAGCTGTTATTACAGTTCCAGCTTATTTCAGTGACTCACAAAGGCAGGCTACTAAAGATGCTGGAAAAGTAGCAGGACTTGAAGTGTTGAGAATAATAAATGAACCAACTGCTGCAGCTTTAGCTTATGGATTAGATAAAGAACAGGATCAAAAGATACTTGTATTTGACTTAGGTGGGGGAACTTTTGACGTTTCCATACTAGAAATTGGGGACGGGGTTTTTGAAGTAATGGCTACAAGTGGTAACAACAAACTAGGTGGAGACGATTTTGATGATAGAATAATTAATTATTTGGTAGATACTTTCAAACAAGACAGCGGTATTGATTTATCAAAGGACAAAATGGCAATGCAAAGGCTTAAGGAAGCAGCTGAAAAAGCAAAAATAGAGCTTTCAGGAGTTACCACAACCAATATTAATCTTCCATTTATTACAGCAGATGCAACAGGACCAAAGCATTTAGATGCTACTCTTACAAGAGCTAAATTCGAAGAAATAACAGCTGATTTAATTGAACAAACCATGGTGCCTTTAAAAAGAGCTATGGGAGATGCAGGTCTTGAGCCAAATGAAATAGATAAAATACTTTTAGTTGGAGGTTCTACAAGAATACCTGCAGTTCAGGAGGCAGTTAAAAAATATTTTGAAAAAGAACCATTTAAAGGAATAAATCCAGATGAATGTGTTGCTATAGGTGCTGCTATTCAGGCAGGTGTACTTACTGGTGATGTAAAAGACCTACTTTTACTGGACGTAACACCACTATCTTTAGGTATTGAAACATTAGGCGGAGTGTTTACAAAACTTATTGAAAGAAACACTACAATACCAACTAAAAAGAGCCAGATTTTCTCAACGGCTGCAGATGGACAGACAGCTGTTACCATAAGGGTATTCCAAGGTGAAAGACAAATGGCTGCAGACAATAAACTTTTAGGTGAGTTTAATTTAGATGGTATTCCACCAGCACCTAGAGGGGTGCCGCAAATTGAAGTAACATTTGATATAGATGCTAATGGTATTGTTAATGTTTCAGCAAAAGATAAGGGAACAGGAAAAGAACAAAAAGTTACAATTACAGCAAGTACCAACCTTAGTGAAGAGGAGATAGATAAGGCTGTTAAGGAAGCCCAGAGGTTTGAGGAAGAAGACAAAAAGAGAAAAGAAGCTGTTGAGATTAGAAATAATGCGGATTCTATGGTTTTTCAATCTGAAAAAACATTAAATGATTTAGGTGACAAAATAAGTGATGAAGAAAAATCAAAAATTCAAGGGGAAATTGAAAAGGTAAAAGAGGCATTAAAAGGTGACGATGTTGATGCCATTAAAAATGCCACTGAAAGTCTGCAAAAAGCCTTTTATGAAATATCCCAAAAAATATATCAACAAGATCCTCAAGCAGCTCAACAAAATCCTGATATGGGAGGGAATCCTGAAGCAGGTGGAAATCCTGAAAGTGGACAGGAAAATGTATACGAAGCAGACTATGAAGTTGTAGATGATGAAGATGAAAAAAAATAAATAGGTTTTATAGCATATATAATCCAAGTTATAAAAATAACTTGGATTATATATGAAAAGAAGGATTAATTCAGAGGAGTTGATTGGATGGCTCATAAAAGGGATTACTACGAAGTTTTAGGGGTTGATAGAAATGCATCTGATGCCGATATAAAAAAAGCATATAGAAAACTGGCAAAGATGTATCATCCTGATATGAATCCCAATGATAAAACTGCCGAAGCCAAGTTTAAAGAAGCTGCTGAAGCATATGAGGTATTAAGTGATTCTCAAAAGAGAGCCCAATATGACCAATTTGGTCATGTATCTAATGACGCAGGTGGATTTGGTGGCTTTAGTGGCGGCTTTAGTGATTTTGATTTTGGAGATATATTTGAGACATTTTTTGGAAGCTCCATGTTTGGAGGAAGAACCAGAACCAGAAGAGGTCCTCAAAAGGGTGCTGATTTACACTTTGCAATGGAATTAACATTTGAAGAATCCATATTTGGAGTTGAAAAAGAAGTTCCTATAAATAAAATGCATATATGTCCAAAATGTGATGGAAGTGGTTCAAAGGCTGGAAGCAAGCCCACAACATGTCAGCAGTGTGCAGGTACAGGTCAGGTTCAATATAAGCAAAGAACACCATTTGGACATTTTGTAAACATTAAAACTTGTGATGTGTGCCATGGAGAGGGAAAGATTATCACAAATCCTTGTGAAATGTGTAATGGAAGAGGAAGAGTGAAAAAAACTGTAAGATTAAAAATAAAAGTTCCAGCGGGAATTTCAGATGGTCAGACCATTCCTTTAAGAGGTGCTGGAGAACCTGGTTCTAATGGAGGACCAGCTGGAGATATTTATTTTACAGTTAAGGTAAAGTCTCACCCAATATTTATTCGTCAAGGGAATAATATTTTTTGTGAAATACCTATTACTTTTGCTCAGGCGGCTCTAGGGGCAGAATTGGAGGTACCTACTGTCTACGGTAAAGAAAAGTTTGTTATTCCAGAAGGAACCCAGACAGGTACAAGATTTAGACTAAAAGGAAAAGGAGCACCCATTGCCAGAACAAATTCAAAGGGAGATCAATATTTTACTGTAAATGTGGAAGTGCCCAGAAAGCTTAACGAGAAACAAAAAAGTGTGCTAAGAGAGTTTGCAGAGTTAATTGGTGATGAAGTTCATGAGCAGAGGAAGAGTTTTTTTGATAAAATGAAAAGTGCATTGGGAATGTAGTAATTAAAGATTTTATCTGGAGGAAAAATAATGAAATGGTATGAAATTGTGATAAAGACAACTGAAGAAGCTCAGGATGCAATATGTGAAATGCTTTCTTCTATAGGTGCAGCAGGTTCTTCCATTGAAGACCCAAATGATATAAAAAAACAGATTTTAAGGCAGGATTCTTTAGACTATGCTGATGAAGAATTTATAAAATCCTTAGGCAATACTGTTGTAATTAAAGCTTATTTTTCTCAGGAAAAGGATATTTCTAAAATAGTGGCTTTGATAGAGGAGAAATTGCATTTTATTAAAAATTTTCTTGATATAGGAGAAGGATTTTCAGGATATTTTGAAGTTGATGAAGAAGACTGGAGTACATCGTGGAAAAAACACTACAAGCCATTTCATATTACAGATAAATTAGTAATAAAGCCGTCTTGGGAAGTTTATAATAAAAAGGATGATGAAATAGTTATTGAACTTGACCCTGGTATGGCTTTTGGAACAGGTACTCATGAATCTACAAGCATGTGTGCAGTGCTATTGGAAAAGTATATAAATAAAGGGGATAGAGTTATTGATGTGGGATGTGGAACTGGGATTTTATCAATAATTGCTTCTAAATTAGGAGCATCCCATATTACAGCTCTTGACATAGATGAAGTAGCAGTAAAGATTGCAAAGGAAAATTCTATAATAAACAAAGTTGAAAATATTCATGCTGTAAAAGGTGTGTTAACTGATATAGAAAAAATAAAGTCGGATTTAATTGTGGCTAACATTATTGCAGATGTAATAATAGGACTTTCTAGTGACATTTCTTCATATTTAAAAGAAGAAGGTATTTTTATTACATCAGGTATTATAAAGGAAAGAAAGCAAGAAGTGATAGATGAGTATACAAAAAAAGCATTTAGCTGTGAAGAAGTACTAGAATTAGGAGAATGGGTGGCGATTGTTTTTAGATGTCCAAATTCTTTGTAAATGGTGAAAACATTTCATCTGATTCAATTACCATTACAGGTGAAGATGTTGTTCACATAAAAAAAGTATTGAGATTAAAGAGTGGAGATAATATAATAGTATCTGATGGTTTAGGAATTGACTATCATGTAAAGATAGAAAAAATAAATTCCTCTACAGTGGATACTAAAATTATTAGTTCTTGTAAAAATGCTTCAGAACCACCTGTGGATATAGTTCTTTTTCAAGGATTACCTAAGTCTGACAAAATGGATTTTATAATACAAAAAGGAGTAGAATTAGGTGTAAAAAAAATAGTTCCTGTTATTACAGAAAGAACAGTTGTTAAAATTTCAAAGGATAATTATAAAAAGAAACATCAAAGATGGAACCGAATTTCCATGGAGGCAGCAAAACAGTGTAATAGAGGAATTATTCCTAAAGTAGAGTATCCAATAAATTTTAAAGATGCAGTAGATACACTTCCTAATAATGGCTTTAAAATATTACCTTATGAAAAGGAAAAATCTCAAGGGATAAAGGGTATTTTAAAGGAAAAATCAAATACTAAAGATGTATTTATTTTTATAGGACCTGAAGGAGGATTTTGTGACAAGGAAATAGAATTAGCACTTAAAAATCAGTTTAATATCATTTCTTTAGGACCAAGAATACTGAGAACAGAAACGGCTGGAATTGTTGTTTTATCAATACTAATGTATGAATTAGGAGATGTGGGCTATGTATGATCTAAGATTTGTTGTAGTTGATGATGCTGTTTTTATGCGCACTCTTTTAAAGAAAATGATAGAAGAAGTGGAAGGCTACAAGGTGGTTGGAGAAGGTTCCAATGGATATGAGGCTATTGAGCAGGTGAAAATTCACAAACCAGATATTATAACATTGGATATTACAATGCCTGAGATGGACGGAATATCTGCTATAAAAGAAATATTAAAGTATAGTCCGGAAACAGGAATAATAATGGTTTCTGCAATGGGACAGCAATCCATGGTTGTTGAAGCTATAAAAATGGGGGCTAAGGATTTTGTTGTCAAGCCTTTTGAAAAATCCAGGGTTTTACAGGCAATAAAAAATGTTTGTGAAGGATAAGTTTATAGTAATTTATTTTGTTTGCAGCTTTAAAAAGGTTGTGTTATAATACGTATTGAAAAATACGTATAAATTTTGGTATTTATAAAATATTAATTAAAAACATAGATTTATACATATTTAGGTATATGTTTAGATATAAAGCCCATATGGAATATATATCTAGATATTAAGTCCATATAGAAGAGGATGAAAAAAATGGTTTATAGTATGACAGGTTTTGGTCGGGGAAAATCCCAAGGAGATGGCAGGGAATTCTTAGTTGAAATAAAAACAGTTAACCATAGATATTGTGACCTTTATATAAAGATTCCACGACAAATTTCATTTTTAGAAGATAAGATAAGAGAAAAAGTGGGAAAGGTAATATCACGGGGTAAGGCAGATATTTACATTAATTTTGATGATTTTTCAGAGGATTCTAAAAGTATATCAATAGATGAGGGACTTGTTAAAGCATATATAAAAAGTATGGAACTTTTAAGAGATAAATATGAACTAAAGGATGATATATCTGTATCATTAATAGCAAAGTTTCCAGATGTTATTAAAGTTGAGAAAGCAGAACAAGATGAAAAGAAACTTTGGGAACTGTTGTCAGAAGCTTTAGATGGTGCTTTAGAATCATTAATTGATATGAGAAAAGCTGAAGGAGAGGGCTTAAAGGCTGATTTAGTTAAAAGGACATTTTTAATTGAAAATATTATTAAGGAAATAAGCATAAGATGCCCCGAAATTGTAAAAGAATATAAATATAGATTAGAAAATAGAATAAAAGAGTTATTAGAGCAACAGGTAATAGATGAGAACAGAATGATGATGGAAATTGCTATTTTTGCTGACAGATGTAATATTGATGAAGAATTGGTGCGCCTAAACAGCCATATTAGCCAGTTTAGGGATACATTAGAAATGGATGTACCCATTGGAAGAAAGCTTGATTTTTTACTTCAGGAAATGAATAGGGAAGTAAATACAATTGGTTCAAAAGCAAATGATTTGATGGTATCCAAAAAAGTTATAGAAATCAAAAGTGAGTTGGAAAAAATACGGGAACAAACACAAAATATAGAGTAGTATGACGGATAAATGGGAGGAATATTAGATGAAATTAATAAATATAGGCTTTGGCAATATTGTTTCTGCAAATAGGCTTATAGCAATAGTTAGTCCTGAATCAGCACCTATAAAGAGAATTATACAGGAAGCGCGTGACAGGGGAATGCTTGTAGATGCTACTTATGGACGAAGAACAAGAGCGGTGATAATAACTGACAGTGACCATATTATATTGTCAGCGGTCCAACCAGAGACAGTTGCTCATAGATTAAATGCCAAAGATGTAGAAGTAGCAGAAGAAGATATGGATGATTAAATCTTCTCACCCTACAGTTAAATTTAAAAAAGATTCGATTTATTAGGAAGGTAAATTTTAAACCTAAATAAAATTTGCCATTATTTTTGTGTTGCATTTTAAACATGTTTATATTTCCGCTTTTGCTAATATAAGGGAAGGAGATGTGAGAGTATTATGAAAAAAACCAGAAGAATGATTGAACCACCAATAGGTTCATTACTGGAGAAAGTGGATAGCAGGTATACATTGGTGGTGGCTGCTGCAAAGAGAGCTAGACAGCTGACAGAAGGTGCCCCAAAACTTACAGAATGTGAGTCAGAAAAATCTGTGACCATTGCTATTAATGAAATTGATGAAAGAAAGATTACATACATTAGGACAAAGAGTGGAATAAAATAGATTGTTTTATTATGGGGAGGAGCTGAAACTGTGCTCAAAGGCAAGACTGCAGTTGTTGGAGTGTGTGGTGGTATAGCGGCATACAAGGCTGTTGAAGTTGTTAGTAGATTAAAAAAACTTGGCTTAGATGTAAATGTTATAATGACAAAGAATGCTACTGAATTTGTTAATTCTCTTACATTCAGGTCTATATCTGCTAATCCTGTTACAATAGGAATGTTTGATAACCCTCTAACTTGGGATATAGGGCATATTTCCCTTGCTAAAAAAGCAGATTTTATTGTTGTTGTACCTGCGACAGCTAATATTATAGGAAAAGTTGCAGGGGGCATTGCTGATGATATGCTTTCTACTACCATAATGGCAACCCATGCACCGGTTATTTTTGTGCCTGCAATGAATCATAATATGTATGAAAATCCAATTGTCCAATCTAATATAGAAAAGCTTAAAAATCTAGGCTATGTATTTATGGAACCGGATTCTGGTCTTATGGCATGTGGAACAACGGGAAGGGGACGTTTGCCAGAGCCTTCTGATATTGTAGAATACATAGTTGATTTTTTTGAATCTAAAAATATTAATTCTTATAAAGATGCTGATTTTTCTGATGAGAAAAAGGATTTAAAGGATTTAAATATTTTAGTTACTGCAGGTCCTACCAGAGAAGCCATTGACCCTGTAAGGTATATAACAAATCATTCTTCAGGTAAAATGGGATATGCTATAGCCCAGTGTTCATTAAAAAGAGGTGCAAAGGTAAAACTTATTTCAGGTCCTGTAAATATCCCGGTACCTTTTGGTGCAGAAGTAGAAAATGTAACAAGTGCGCAGCAAATGCATCAAAAAGTAATGGAAAGTTATAAAGATTATGATATTTTAATAATGGTGGCAGCTGTAGCTGATTATAGATGTGAAGAAGTTTCACAAAATAAAATAAAAAAATCTCAAGAAGAAATGACCATTAAACTTGTTAAAAATCCTGATATAGCAAAAGAATTAGGAAAAGTAAAAGGTAATAGAATTTTAGTAGGTTTTAGTGCTGAAACTGATGATATGGAAGAAAATGCACTAAAAAAACTTGAATCTAAAAATATGGATATGATAGTTGCCAATGATGTAACACAGGAAGGTGCTGGATTTTCTACTGATACTAATATTGTCAAAATTATAAGGGGAAAAGAATATATAAAAAGCCTTCCACTTATGGACAAGATAAAAGTTGCGGATAACATTTTAGATGAAATACTGTTAATTAAAAACACCAGGGGGTGCTAATACTTTGCATTTCTTGGTGTTTTAATATAAATTTACAATAAAAACAATTATATAATAACATATTCTTGCTCATTTTATTAAGGAGGTATTTAAATGGAAGTAAAAAAAACTATGGAAAAAATAGTGGCATTGGCTAAAAATAGAGGATTTGTATATCCGGGTTCAGATATATATGGCGGTCTTGCAAATGCCTGGGATTATGGTCCATTAGGTGTTGAACTTAAAAACAATGTAAAAAGTGCTTGGTGGCGTAAATTTATACAGGAAAGTCCTTATAATGTTGGAGTGGATTGTGCCATATTGATGAATCCCCAGGTTTGGGTGGCTTCAGGTCATGTTGGGGGTTTTAGCGACCCTTTAATTGACTGTAAGGATTGTAAAACCCGTCAAAGAGCGGATCAAATGATAGAAGAGTGGAATAAGGCCAATAATGTTGATGTTAATGTAGATGGATGGGAAAATGAAAAACTTATGCAGTACATAAAAGAGAATTCTGTAAAATGTCCAAAATGTGGTTCAGACAATTTTACAAATATAAGAAAGTTTAATCTTATGTTTAAAACATTTCAAGGTGTAACTGAAGATTCACAAGCAGAAATATACTTAAGACCAGAAACAGCACAAGGAATATTTGTAAACTTTAAAAATGTTCAAAGAACAACAAGAAAAAAGATTCCATTTGGAATAGGTCAAATTGGAAAATCCTTTAGAAATGAAATAACACCAGGTAATTTTATATTTAGAACTAGAGAATTTGAACAGATGGAACTGGAGTTTTTCTGTAAACCAGGAGAGGATTTAGAATGGTTTAAGTATTGGAAGGATTTTTGCTATAATTGGCTTGTGAATTTGGGAATTAAAGAAGAAAACCTTAAAATGCGTGACCATAGTAAAGAAGAATTATCTCATTATAGTAAAGCTACTACAGATATTGATTACAAATTTCCATTTGGATGGGGCGAGCTTTGGGGAATAGCAGACAGAACAGATTATGATTTAAAACAACATATTGAGCACTCTAAAGAAGATATGTCCTTCTTTGATCCAACAACAAATGAAAAATATATACCTTATTGTGTTGAGCCATCAGTTGGAGTGGATAGAGCTGCCCTTGCATTTTTATGTGAGGCATATGATGAAGAAGAAATAGAAGAAGGAGATGTAAGAGTTGTTTTAAGATTCCACCCTGTTATTGCACCTATAAAAATTGCAGTTCTTCCCCTTTCTAAAAAACTAGGTGATGAAGCACAAAAAGTTTATGAAATGCTTTCTAAAAAATATGTATGCGAATACGATGAAACGGGAAGTATTGGTAAAAGGTACAGAAGACAGGATGAAATTGGAACACCATATTGTCTGACATATGATTTTGATTCAAAAGAGGACTTAAGTGTAACAATAAGAGATAGAGATACCATGGAGCAGATAAGAATAAAAATAGATGAGCTAGATGGGTATTTTAGTGATAAATTTGACTTTTAGAGGTTTTGTTAAATGACAAAAACTTTTAATAAAATTTAAAAAAATAGTGAAATATTATTTTTATATGTTATAATTATATGGGCTGTGGGAAATTATTCTTATTGTAGAGTCCAGCAGTCATACAGTCTAGGAGCAAATTTATTGGCTAATGCTTAAGACTATGACTTTTGAAGGAGGATATTACTCCATTTAGAAATTATAAATATAAATCCATTTAAAAAAGTAATTTATGTTACAAGATACTTTTTCTAAACAGAAAAAAATAATATAATAGGAGGTATTTTAAATGGCAAAATACGTATATCTTTTTAGCGAGGGCAATGCAACAATGAGAAATCTTCTTGGTGGTAAAGGAGCGAATCTTGCTGAAATGACAAGTTTAGGTCTTCCTGTACCAAGAGGTTTTACAGTTACTACTGAAGCATGTACCAGATATTATGATGATGGTAAAAAAATTGCTAAAGAAATTGAAGAAGAAATATACGAAACAATGGCAAAAACTGAAGAAATAGTGGGTAAAAAATTTGGCGATCCAAATAATCCTTTACTTGTTTCAGTTCGTTCTGGTGCAAGAGCGTCTATGCCAGGTATGATGGACACAATACTAAATCTTGGTCTTAATGATGTTGTTGTAGAAGGATTGGCAAAGCTTACCAATAATGAAAGATTTGCATATGACAGCTATAGAAGATTTATTCAAATGTTTAGCGATGTGGTAATGGAAATTGAAAAACCAAAATTTGATGAAATTTTTGACGGAATTAAGGAAGAAAACGGTGTTGAACTTGATACTGATTTAACCGCTGAAAATTTAAAAGAAGTTGTTAAAAAATACAAAGAATTATTTAAAAAAGAAAAAGGTTTTGATTTCCCACAAGAGCCAAAAGCTCAGTTGATGGAAGCTATAAAAGCTGTTTTCCGTTCATGGGACAACCCTAGAGCTATAGTATATAGAAGACTTAATGATATACCAGGGGACTGGGGTACTGCTGTAAATGTACAGGAAATGGTATATGGAAACATGGGTGATGATTCAGGTACAGGTGTTGCATTTACAAGAAACCCATCCACAGGGGAGAAAAAACTTTATGGAGAGTTTTTGATGAATGCACAGGGAGAAGACGTTGTTGCAGGTATCAGAACTCCACAACCTCTAGATCAGTTAAAAGATGTAATGCCTGATGTTTATAATCAGTTTGTAGACATAGCTGAAAAACTAGAAAAACACTATAGGGACATGCAGGACATGGAGTTTACAATTGAAAGAGGTAAACTGTTCATGCTTCAAACAAGAAGTGGTAAAAGAACAGCGCCTGCTGCATTGAGAATAGCAGTTGAGCTTGTGGAAGAAAAAATGATTTCCAAAGAAGAAGCTGTTATGCAGGTTGATCCAAAACAGCTAGATACATTATTGCATCCTAATTTTGAGCCAAATGCGTTAAAAAATGCTACTCCAGTAGCAAAAGGACTTCCAGCTTCACCAGGAGCAGCTACAGGAAAAATATATTTTAATGCAGAGTGTGCTGTTAATGCAAATAAAAATGGAGAGAAAAATATTATACTTGTTAGACTTGAAACATCTCCAGAAGATATTGAAGGTATGCATGTGTCAACTGGAATACTTACTGCACGTGGAGGAATGACATCTCATGCAGCTGTTGTAGCAAGAGGTATGGGTACTTGCTGTGTTGCAGGTTGTAGTGAGATAAAAATAAATGAAAATGAAAAGTACTTTACTGACAAAAACGGAAAGAGATACAATGAAGGAGATTGGATTTCTCTTGACGGTTCAACAGGTAATGTTTATGGAGAGCAGCTTCCAACAGTAGACCCTGAAATGACAGGACATTTTGCTACACTTATGGAGTGGGCTGACGAAATAAGAAGATTAAAAGTAAGAACAAATGCGGACAATCCTGCTGATGCTTCACAGGCAAGAAGTTTTGGTGCTGAAGGTATTGGACTTTGCCGTACAGAGCACATGTTTTTTGAAGCAGACAGAATTCCTGCAATGAGGGAAATGATTGTTTCAAGAACAGAAGAACAAAGAAGAAAGGCTCTAGAAAAACTTCTTCCAATGCAAAGAGGCGACTTTGAAGCTCTTTTCACAGAGATGAAAGGTTATCCTGTGACAATAAGACTTTTAGACCCACCACTACATGAGTTCCTTCCACAGGAAGACAGTGATATAGAAAAGCTTGCAAAAGAAATGGGACTTTCCTTTGAAGAGTTAAAGGGAATAGTAAATGAACTTCATGAGTTTAACCCAATGATGGGTCACAGAGGATGTCGTTTAGCTGTTACTTATCCAGAAATAGCTGAAATGCAGACTAGAGCTATTATTGAAGCAGCTATAAACTTAAACAAAAAGGGTATGAGTATTGTACCTGAAATTATGATTCCTCTAGTTGGTGAACTTAAAGAGTTAAAATATGTTAAAGATGTAGTTGTTAATACTGCAAATGAAATTATAGAAAGAGAAGGAGTAGACTTAAAATATCAGGTTGGAACAATGATAGAAATTCCAAGAGCAGCTCTTACAGCAGATGAGATAGCTAAAGAAGCAGAATTCTTCTCATTTGGTACAAATGACCTTACACAAATGACTTTTGGATTCAGCCGTGATGACGCAGCTAATTTCCTAGATGAGTACTATAACAAGAAGATATACGAGTTTGACCCATTTGAAAGACTAGATCAAAAAGGCGTAGGAAAACTTGTTGAAACAGCTGTTAAACTTGGAAAACAAGGAAGACCTGATATTAAATTAGGTATTTGTGGAGAACATGGTGGAGATCCTTCATCTGTTGAATTCTGTCACAGAGTAGGTTTAGAATATGTTTCATGTTCACCATTTAGAGTTCCAATAGCAAGACTTGCAGCAGCTCAGGCAGTTATTAAAGAAAAAAACAATAAGTAATAAATTTTAATAAAAGGCAAGGATATTGTTGCTTAAAAAAACAATATCCTTGTCTTTTTATTTAACCTTAACCTATCACCTTTTTATTCTTTTTGAATAAGATATTAGAGTATTAATAATTAGTAGATAGGTGAGGTGTTATTATGCGGTATTTTTATGGAGATAAAACTCCTTTAAGGGTTTTAGATGAAATAGAGTTTTGGAAGCGTCAAGAGACTGAGCACACCATTGTAATTCGCCAGGTTGCAACAAATTTAGAAAGAGATTTTGTTGAAAAGCTTAAAAATTGGGAATTAGCTTTTTCTAAGACAGAGGGAGTTGCAGTGCGCTATATTGAAGAAGTTATTAGATGTAAAGGAGTAATAACCCCTGTATTATGTGAGAACATTAGAAATTTTACTATTTTTGCATTTAATCAAAGTTTAAGTTTTGTAGTATTTTTAAATCAGCTTGTTGCTGAAAGTGAAGCAGTAAGCAATAATGAAATAGCAGTGGCTGTAATTAACCATATAAGGCGGGAGTCAGAATATTTTATTGGAATTGTCAAAGCAGCACTGCAGTGTTTTTAAGTGGCAAAAGCCACTTTTTTGTTTTTAATAAATAAAGAAAACTAAATTACAAATTAATTTAAACTATTGAGTATTAGTGCTATTTGTAATACTATATTGCTATAAGTATTTTATAAATTTTATAAAAAATTCGGAGGAAAAATATATGAAAAGGATGCTGTACTTCTTTATATTAACGGTGATATTATTAAACTGTGTATTTGTTTTAGCAGAAAATACTGATAAAGCTCCTGATTTTTATGATATTGTCTTTAATGGAGAATATTATGTTGCGGTGGGAGAAAAGGGAAGTGTTATAACCTCTTTTGACGGGCTGAACTGGTCTTTAGGCAGTGTAGGCAGTGACAAAAACCTGTATGGGATAACATGGGGGCTGAATAAGTTTGTTGCGGCAGGTGAAGAGGGGGTAATATTTACTTCTGAAGACGGGAAAAACTGGACTAAAAGGGATTCTGATATATCATCTGATATATATGGAATAGAGGGCAATGGGGATAAATTTATAGCAGTAGGTGATATGGGGAAAATATTTGTATCACCGGATGGAATAAGATGGTCAAGAATAAGAATGGCTACTATGGAGGTACTTAAAAAGGTAAAGTGGGTTAACGGGATTTTCTTAGTAGTTGGGGAGGACAAGATTATTTTATCTTCTGATGACGGTATTTCTTGGGAACAAATAAATATAGAGCACTCAGATGTAGCTTTTAATGATGTTGTGTGGAATGGTAAGGAATACCTGATAGTGGGAGATAAAATGAGGATTTTGACATCTGAAGAGGGAGTGGACTGGGAATATAATGATGACTATATGGAAGTTTTAAAAAAAGAGCTTACTGATAAAAATATAAACAGTGTTTTGTGGCATAAGGATAAATTTATAGCAGCAGGGCAGGACGGAATTATTATGTTTTCAGGGGATGGAAGGACATGGACGGAGAAAATGGAAGTTACTAAAAAGTCCATAATGTCACTTTCTACAGATGGAGACAGGCTAGTTGGAGTTGGAAAGGATGGGATCATTGTAGTATCTGAAAGCGGGGAGAATTGGGAAAACCTGACTAAATTATCTGCAGGGGAAAAACAGTATACCCTTTTAGAAAATGAAGAGGAGTCTCTTCAAGTTTTGGCTAAATTTCCCTTTGATATAAAAATGGATATTACCCGATATATAGAGTATGAGGTTTCTGATGAAAATGTAATAACTTTAGAAAAAGGGGATTTAATAAAAGCTTTAAATGCTGGACAATCAGCAATTAAAGTGTTTTATGATGGAAAGACACTAGAAATACCAATAACTGTTGAAAAACAGGAAAATAATATAAACAATGACAAAGAAAGTGAAAAGAAAGACAATGACCAAAAAGATATTCAAAAACTTAGGGAAAATATATTGAAAAAAATGATTGAAGTTGCTATAAGACTTTCAATAGTTTTGGTATTGACGTTTATAATTATGCATTTTGTAAGAAAAATCAAGAAATAACCCCATTAAAAGGAGGAAGAACTTATGAAAAAGCTTATAAATTTTAATATTATTAAAGTATTTTTAATAATATTAATGCTGACCACTTGTGTTTTTTCATTGACTTTTGTTAATGCCAACAGCCAATCAAATGTGATATTGGAATTTGATAAGACAGAAGCTGAAGTTGGTGAAATTGTAAAGGCAAAGGTAAGTCTTAATAACATCAAGAATTTAGCAGGTTATCAGGTGAATATAAGTTATGATCCAGATGTTGTTAAAGTGGTAAACCCTAATACAGGGTCTGATTCTTCAGTTGTTGTGTCAGGAGACTTAATAACCAATCAAGAATACGGAATTATTCCTCTTATGTCAAATAACAAAGAAAGAGGAGTAATTGCCATAGGTAGGATATATTTACATCTAGATGATTATAAAGAAAGTGGACAAGTAAAAGAAAGCGGTGTTTTGTTTGAAATAGCATTTGAAATATTAAAAAAGGAAAGGACAGAAATTGGGTTTACCGCTGAAGGTCTTCCAAATGGAGTAGAGGGAACTGCTCTGTTTGACTGGGATGCAAATCCTATAAAAGATTATGTAGTTTCATCACCACAAAAAATAAACTTGTCAGCAGCACCAACTGTAGAACCAACTGTAGAGCCTACTGCAGAACCTTCTTTAACACCTTTTCCAGACCCACGTTCTGAGCCTACTATACAACCAACTTTAGAGCCTTACGAGGAGGAGTCTATGCTGTTGATTCCAAATCTAAATAATTACACAGGAGAGGCAAATGTGGCAGTTGAGATAAAAGATTTGTTGACAGCTTTTAATTATGCAAAAGTAGAGGATGGAGTTAAAAAGCTTGTTTTAAATGTTGAAGCAGTTGAGGGAACTAAATCATATGTTGTAGATCTTCCTACAGATTTATTGTCTTATAATAATTTAGTACATAAAATTTTAATTGTTACAGAATTTGGAAGCGTTGAAATTCCATCAAATTTCTTTTATCAAGAATTAGTTCCAGATAAAATTACTAAAAGCCCTACCCTTTCTATTTTTATTAAAACATCTGATTTAGAAGGAGTGGACCAAGATTTAAAAAATAAAATAGATAAAAGACCTATTATAGAAATTAATATATTAGTAGATGGAGAGATAATAGAATGGGATAGTTTTTCTATACCTTTAAAAGTTTCAATACCTTATAATGCTATAGAAGAGCCAGAAAATTATGAGTATATTGTAGTATGGCATATTGAAAAAGATTCAAAGAAAATAATACCTGTTACAAGCGGGCAGTACAAGGCTGCTCCACTAAATGCAGTTGAATTTATGACGAATACTTTTGGCAAGTTTGCAGTTGCCTACAACCACAAGACATTTAATGATGTAGACTCATACTCATGGGCTAAAAAGCAAATAGAAGTTCTTGCATCTAAAGGAATAATAAATGGAACCTCTGAAACTACATTTACTCCAGGGGAAGATATAAAAAGAGCTGATTTTATCATTCTTTTGATAAAATCTTTAGGACTTCATTGTGAGGTTAGTGTTAATTTTGATGATGTTTTGCCTGGAAGCTATTATTATGAATATGTTGGTATAGCTAAGGAGTTGGGAATTACTTCTGGAGTTGGAGGCAACATGTTTAAACCTTTAGAAAAAATAACTAGACAAGATATGATGGTACTTACAGCAAATGCTTTAAAAATTGCCGGTAAAATTTCAGATACAGGTAGTGAGTCTGATATATCTAAATTTGACGATAAAGATAAAATTGCATCCTATGCAGCTGAAGGGGTTGCTACACTAGTTAAAAAAGGCATAGTACTAGGTAGTGAAAACAAAATAAATCCTCGTGGAAATGCTACAAGAGCTGAGTTGGCAGCTATAATATACAAAATATATTATATGTAAATTCTAATAAGAATTTAAAAATGCCCTTGCATTAATAAAAAAATTGTGCTATAATCCTTTTGTTAAAGAGATTGCGGGATTGTGTAAGGGTAGCACAAATGACTCTGGATCATTCTGTGAGGGTTCGAATCCTTCTCCCGCAGCCAAATAAAAAGCTTTAAAATCCTTTAAAGGATTTTAAAGCTTTTTATTTGAAGTTCATTATGTTATAAAAATTAATAATGAAAAGAATGGCCTAAATAAGAAAGTTAGACATCATGGGCTTTTAAATTAATGTCATCAATAAATAACACAGCACTTCCAGCAGGCTCAAAACCTGATTTAGTAGAAAGGTATAATGTTATAGTATGTTCTCCCTTTGTTTTAAAATGAACGTTTTTCCAAATAAGCACATTTGAAAAACAATTCTGTTTCACTTCAACGGCACTCAAACCAGTCTCGTGTATTTTTTCGTTATTTGGATTGGTAAGTCTGTATTTAAAATTATTTATACCATTTGGAATATTTGCCACTGTAGTATATGTAACAAATGTTAAAGGTGCAGGAGGTGCTTTTAAAAATGGATTAAAAAGCAGACTCCTTCCCTGAAGTCTAGTTATTTCGCTAAATATAATGATATTTACAATTGCTGGTGAAATATAAATGTTAATCGCCACCTTTATATGAATTAATATAACTATTTTACTTTATGTATTGTAATTATTCAAGAGATGGGGTAAAATTAATGATTTCTATGAATATAAAGGTATATATTTTTTAAAAGAATAGAATTGTTCTACCGATATACATATTATGATATAATAATATTATTTCAGCTAAAAAAATTGTTTGCAATTCCTATTATACTAGAAAATTGCTTTATAAAAATCATTAAGATAGGAGATGTTGCAGTTGAAAAAAACCTTTGTTCTTGATACCAATGTACTTTTACAAACACCTTATGCACTTTATTCTTTTGGAGACAATACAATAGTGATACCTGAAGTTGTATTAGAAGAATTGGACAAATTTAAAAAGGAAAATACAGAACTAGGAGCAAATGCTCGTCATGCTGCAAGAATTTTAGATGATTTAAGAGAAAAAGGGAGCCTTAATAAAGGTGTAAAATTAGAAAATGGCGGTACTTTAAGAGTTGAGCTTAATTACAGCAATGTACAAATACCAGAAAGCTGGGATGATTCAAATAATGATAATAGAATATTAAAGCTTTGTAAGGGACTGCAGGAGGATAAGGAAAATGTTTTTTTAGTGACCAAAGATATATTTGTAAGAATAAAAGCAGATATATTAGGTATAACTGCACAAGATTTTTTTGCAGAGCAAGTACCAGAGTATGACAAGCAGTATAGGGGAAGAAAGGAAGTATATACAGCCAAAGAGAAACTTGATGATTTTTATTCAAAAGGCTATATGAGTGTAAATGATGTTTATATCTATAGTTCCGGATATACAGAGAGAGTAAACCCAACATTAACTATAAATGAATTTTTGATAATACATTCAGAAACAAATAAAAAACAAACTGCATTAGGACGTTATGATGGCAAAAATATAGTTCCACTGGCTTTTTTAAAGGAAAGACCCTTTGGAGTTTGTCCAAGGAATGCGGGACAAAAATTTATGCAAGAAGCACTTATGACAGATGCTGATAAGGCGCCTCTTGTTATTATTAAAGGACCTGCCGGGACAGCCAAGACATTTTATTCCCTGGCTGTGGGTTTGCACAAAATTATGGTTGAGCAAAATAAAATGTATAGGAAAATTTTGGTATGCAGGCCTAATGTAAAGTTAGATGAAGATATTGGATTTTTACCTGGAACAGAACAGGAGAAAATAGCTCCATATTTAAGACCTATTATTGATAATTTAGAAGTGCTTATTGACAATGATGAAAATGAAAGATATTCCAGCGAAAAGGAATTAAAAGATAAAATTGATGAACTGTTTGATAGAAAAATAATTAATACAGAAGCAATTGCATTTATAAGAGGAAGATCTATAGTAAAACAATGGGTTATAATAGATGAGGCGCAAAACTTAACGCCAAAACAGGTTAAAGGAATTATAACAAGAGCAGGGGCTGGTACAAAAATAATACTCATAGGCGATCCAGAGCAAATTGACCAGCCTTTTTTAGATATACGAACAAATGGTTTATGTTATGCTTCTGAGAGAATGAAAGGAAGTCATTTGTGTTATCAGCTAACGCTTTTTGATGAAGAATGTGAACGTTCAGAGCTGGCATATGAAAGTGCAAGGAGAATGTTGTAATATTTTTTTAAAAACTATTACATAAATAATATATATAAGAAGGATTTTTTCAGGTTTTGAAGAATTATAATAAACTTATGGATAATCTCTTGGTAAAAATTTTTACTTTTTGTTTTACTGTTTCTCAATAATATAAACAAATATTGAGTATAATATGAATTAGATATCATTAAAATAATTGATTTTGTAAAACATTTATATAATAAACAGGGCAAGTTTGGCAGGGTTTGGAGGAGAATATTATGAGGATTTTAATGCTATCATGGGAATATCCACCCAGGATTGTGGGAGGTATATCAAGGGTTGTACATGGCTTAGCTCAAAAACTAGGTGAGAGAGGAAATGAAGTTCATGTTATAACTTGTTGGGAAATGGGAACAAAAGAATTTGAAAAAGACAAAGAGGTATATATTCATAGAATACATTCTTATGATGTTACACCAAATAATTTTGTTGATTGGGTACTGCAATTAAATTTTTCTTTAATAGAGCATAGTATAAAGCTTATAAATGAAACGGGAAAATTTGATATTATTCATGCTCATGACTGGATAGTTGCATTTGCAGCAAGAGTTTTAAAACATTCTTATTTTACGCCCCTTATTTCCACCATTCATGCAACTGAGTATGGTAGAAATTGTGGGATACATGATGATACCCAAAGATATATAAATAATATTGAATGGTGGATGGCTTATGAATCATGGAGAATTATTGTAAACAGTGAATATATGAAGGGGGAAGTAAAACATGTATTTAGAGTGCCTGAAGATAAAATAGACATAATTCCCAATGGGGTTGATTTGAATAAATTTGATGGATATGAAAAAGATATGAATTTTCGAAGAAAATATGCTGAGGACAATGAAAAAATTATATTTTTTGTAGGAAGACTTGTTAATGAAAAAGGAGTTCATGTTTTAATAGATTCTGTACCTAAAGTTTTACAATACTATAATGGTGCTAAATTTATTATTGCTGGTAAAGGTCCCCAGCTTGAACATTTAAAAGCTAAAGCAAATTATATGGGAGTATCCCATAAAGTATATTTTACAGGCTATATAAAAGACGAAGAGCTTTTAAAAATATACAAATGTGCCGATGTTGCAGTTTTTCCAAGTCTTTATGAGCCTTTTGGGATAGTGGCATTAGAGGGGATGGTTGCAAATGTACCAGTTGTTGTTTCAGATACAGGGGGCTTAAGCGGCATAGTGGAACATGGAGTGGATGGAATGAAATCATATACAGGCAATGCAAATTCCCTTGCAGACAGTATACTGGAGATACTTCACAATCCTGAAAAGGCGGAAAAAATGAAGGAAAATGCATTAAAAAAAGTTCACAGTATTTACAACTGGAAGGTTATCACAGACAAAACAATTGAGGTATATAAAGGTATTATAAATGAAAGTGAAAAATCCAATTGGAGTGTACCTATCATGAAAAATAACTTAGATTAATTATAGTTTTTTTATATATAATGTTGACCTTTTTAATTATATTAGGTAAAATTAAATTAAATGAAGTTGATAAAATTAAAAATTATTTATTATATTGATATATAAAGATTTCAAATATATAAGATTCTAATTAAAATATTGGGGTATATGTTTGTCGGGAAGATATTTCTTTTTCCTGCATTGAAATTATTATTTTTAAATTAATACTTGAGTTAAATTTACCAAATATAAAAGAACCTTGAAAAGTAAATATATCAAGTTCCTATTAGTTGTGGTTGTTTTAGATTATGCGTAGCACTTTATGTTTTTGTACTCCAATACAATTTCCTTGCTATTTCTTTAATAAAAAATCTAGTAATTTAAATCTAGCCCTTTTTGTATTTTTAAAATCAGATCTTGTCTTCCAAAATCATTATTGTTGTATTTGTAAATAATTATATAGTATCTATATAAAATGTCTTTTTAGAAAACATAAGTATTGAACATAAAATACTACTTTTTTGTAGTGCCTAAAATTCAACCTTATATATTATAGGAGAAAGATATATTTCTTTTTAGGTTTTGTGTATTTGTGTAAATTTATATATTAATTCATTTCTATAAAGGAGGAAAAAGGAATGTTAAAAAAATTAACATTGGTAACTGTCCTTATTTTTGCATTGTTAGCTACTCAAGTAGTTTCTTTTGCATGGACAGACATTGTTACCAACACAAACTTTGAGGGAGGCGTAGGACTTCCTTGGCACGTTGTTGAGGACTATCCGGCAAAGGCAGAGTTTGAAATTGCTAACAACGAGTATGTAATTGAAGTAATTGATCCTGGAGAGGCACAATGGGGCATTCAATTTAGACACAGACAAATTCCTATTGAATCAGGAATGCAGTACAGAGTGTCTTTTACAGTGCAGGCAAGTAAAAGCTGTAAAATTTACTCCAAAATAGGTGAAATGGATGGAGATTATGCTGAGTATTGGAATAATCAGTGGCAATCACATGAATTACAGGCAAATCAGTGGTATACTCATGAAGGAGAGTTTACAGGTAATACTAATAACCCTATAGCAGAGTGGGCTTTCCACCTTGGTGACGGTGAAGGTACACAGTATGACAAAGCTACTGTTAAAGCAGGTACAGTTATAAAATTTAGCAAGGTAACCTTACAAGGTAAAGGTTTTAAACCAACACCACAACCAACACCAACACCTAGAAAAGAAATCCGTGTAAACCAGGTTGGTTACTATCCAAACTCCCAAAAAGTAGCTACTTTAATAGGTTCTGCAAGTACTTGGGAATTAAAGGATAGCAGCGGAAGAACAGTTAAAAGTGGAAGCACCAAGTCATTTGGTTTAGACAAAGATTCTGGAGATACTGTTCAGTTAATTGATTTTTCAGACTTTACACAAGAGGGAACCTACTATATAGAAGCTGGTGGAGAAAGCAGCTATGAATTTAAAATAGGAAATGATATTTACAGCGATCTTATGTATGATGCATTAAAGTACTTCTACTATAATAGATCTGCACAGCCAATAGAAGCAGCTTATTCACATGATCCAAGTTTTGCACGTGCTGCAGGACACACTAGAGACGTTGCTAAATGTGTTGAATTTGCAGAGTCAAGAGATACATATGGTGGAACTCATTCACTTGATGTTACTGGTGGATGGTATGATGCTGGTGACTATGGTAGATACGTTGTTAATGGTGGTATAGCTGCATGGACGCTTATGAACCAATATGAGCGTGCACTAGCAGCTGGTACAGCTGATAAATACTATGGGGATAACACAATGAACATCCCTGAAAGCGGAAATAGAATACCTGATATACTTGACGAAGTACGTCCAGAGTTAGAGTTTATGCTTAAAATGCAAGTTCCTTCTAACTACAAAAGAGCAGGTATGGTTCACCACAAAGTTCATGATGACCGTTGGACGGCTCTAGGATTAGCACCTGCTGATGATGCTGAGAGAGAACGTGTATTAAAGCCACCAACAACAGCAGCAACACTTAATATGGCTGCAGCTGCTGCAATGGGATCACGTCTATTTAAAGATATAGATTCTTCATTTGCAAATGAACTTATAAGTGCTGCAGAAGTAGCATGGGAAGCTGCACTTGCTAACCCTTCAATTTATGCTCCATTCACAGCAACTATGGGTGGAGGACCTTATGGTGATGACTATGTAGAAGACGAATTCTACTGGGCAGCAGCAGAATTATATATAACTACTGGTAAATCAACATACTATGACTATATTAAGAAATCAAAGCATTTCTTAGAAATGCCTAGCGAACTGACAGGCGGAGAAGCAAAACATGGTTTTATAGGTGCTTTTGACTGGGGTAACACACAAGGACTAGGAACAATATCACTTCTTCTTAATAAAGATAAGTTGTCATCAAGTGAAGCAAGTACTTTAGAAAGCAATATTAAAAAAGCAGCAGATGCATGGATTGATATCCAACAAAAGCAAGGATATGGAATCACTATTGAGCAAAGACCTGTATTCTTTGATGACCCAAGCTTAGTTGGTTATCCATGGGGTTCAAACTCATTTGTTATAAATCAGTGTATAGTATTTGCATATGCATATGATATATCTAATAATGCTAAATATTTTAACGCATTAACAACAGCTATGGACTATATCATGGGACGTAACCCAAATAATCAGTGTTATGTTTCAGGTTATGGATCTATGCCACTAACAAATCCTCACCACAGATGGTTTGCATACCAGCTAGATCCAAGTTTTCCAAAGGCACCTCCAGGATGGTTGTCAGGTGGACCTAACTCTGGATTACAAGACCCATGGGTTAAAGGTATGGGTTGGAAGCCAGGTGGATTCCCACCACAAAAGTGCTTCTTAGACAATATTGAATCATGGTCAACAAACGAAGTTACAATTAACTGGAATGCTCCATTAGCTTGGGTAACTGGTTACTTAACAGAAATTGCTGAAGAAGGAACACCACCAATAGGTGATAGCAATTTAGGAGACCTTAACGGTGATGGAATTATTAACTCACTAGATGCAACATTAATGTCAAGACTTATACTTGAAATGGACGGTGTAGAAGCAGATAAGAATGCTGCAGACATAAATAAAGATGGAAGAATTAACAGTTTAGACTACTCACTATTGTCAAGACACATATTAGAAATTGAATTTATAAAATAATATCCATAAAGTAAAAAAGAGGAATGGCAGTTGCCTTCCTCTTTTTTTCATGGTATTTTCATTCAAAGCCAGGGGAAATGTTGGAAATGCATGTATTACACTTAATTTATATACTCAATCCAGAAATTATTGTTTATATTTATTAGAAATATGCTATAATAATAAAGTTATTAATTATTTTATGAGAATTATATACTGGGCTTTTTTGGGCTTTTTTAAAAAGTCTCGTTTAAATATATATAATAATAAATGGAGGTTTAGTTGTGGCAAAAAAAAAGAAAAAACTAAGGATTATTCCCCTTGGCGGTTTAGGTGAAATCGGAAAAAACATCACTGTGTTTGAATATGGGGAAGATATCATTGTAGTAGACTGTGGAATTGCATTTCCTGAAGATGATATGTTAGGTATTGATTTGGTGATACCTGATGTAACTTATTTAAACAAAAACAAAGAAAAAATCAAAGGAATTATTTTGACACATGGTCACGAGGACCATATTGGGGCACTTCCTTATGTACTTAAAGATATAAATGTGCCTGTATATGGTACCAAATTAACTTTAGGTCTGCTTGAACAAAAACTTGAAGAACATGAACTTTTAGGTATTGTAAAGCTTAAAACTGTAAAGCAGTCAGATGTGATTCAACTAGGATGTTTTAAGGTGGAGTTTATACGGTCAAGTCATAGTATTGCAGATTCTGTTGCCCTTGCAATATTTACTCCTGCTGGTATTATTGTGCATACTGGGGATTTTAAAGTGGACTATACACCTATAGAGGGAGAACCAATTGATTTGGCAAGGTTAGCAGAGTTAGGCAAAAAAGGTGTCTTATTACTTATGGCAGATAGCACAAATGTGGAAAGAGAAGGGTATACCATGTCCGAGCGGACAGTTGGACAAACTCTTGATGAAATATTTATGGATAGTAAAAGCAGAATATTAGTTGCTACCTTTGCTTCTAATGTTCACAGAGTGCAGCAAGTGATAAATGCTGCTGTTAAATTTAAAAGAAAAGTGGCTATTTGTGGCAGAAGTATGGTTAATGTGGTAAATGTAGCTATGGAGCTTGGATATATGAATGTTCCTGAAGGTGTAATTATAGATATTGACAATATTAATAAATATCCTCCAGAAAAATTAGTTATTATTACAACCGGGAGTCAAGGTGAACCTATGTCAGCTTTGTCAAGAATGGCATCAGGTGAACACAGAAAAGTTGAAATTGTAGCTGGAGATCAAGTTATTATTTCAGCAACTCCAATACCAGGAAATGAAAAATTTGTTTCAAGGGTTGTAAATGATTTATTTAAAAAAGGTGCAAAAGTGATATATGAAGCTTTAGCAGATATACATGTATCTGGACATGCATGCCAGGAAGAATTGAAACTTATTCACAGCCTTATAAAGCCTAAATATTTTGTACCTGTACATGGTGAGTATAGGCATCTCAAACAACATGGAAACCTTGCCCATGAATTAGGCATGCCCAAGGAGAATATCTTTATAATGGATATAGGCAATGTTTTAGAAATTACTGATGAGATTGCAAAGTTAAATGGAAGTGTTTCCTCTGGAAGAGTTTTAGTTGACGGATTAGGAGTAGGGGATGTAGGAAATATTGTTCTTCGTGATAGAAAACATCTTTCACAGGATGGATTGATTGTAGTTGTTATATCAATTGAAAGCGGCAGTGGAGAATTGGTTGCAGGTCCGGATGTTATTTCTAGAGGTTTTGTTTATGTGAGAGAGTCGGAGGACCTTATGGAAGAAATCCGAGAAATTTCCAGAAAGGCATTGCTAAAGTGTGATGAAAAGAAAAAGAGTGATTGGGCAACAAAAAAGAGTATTATAAGAGATGCATTACGGGATTACCTATATGAAAGAACAAAAAGGCGTCCAATGATTCTTCCTATAATTATGGAAGTGTAAAAAGGCAGTTTAAATAAATAATCTAACAGGTAAAAAAGGTCTAAAATAAGCTTTAGGTGGTGAAAAAATAGCTGCCTAAAGCTTTTTTACAAGTTTTAACCAAATGGTAGTTAAAAAAACAAATTACAAAAGTACAAATATAATAAATATACAAAAAGGATTTTTAACTAAAATGTAGAATATTACATCTTAAACCCAAACTTATTGTATTTAGCAAAAAAACATTATCAATTCTATAGAAATTCAAGGAATAATGAGAAAATTTCATAATTTAAATTAATATCTTAATGCATGGCAGTACTTAAAAAACGTTAGGAAGGTGTAGCTAATGAAACTAGATTTATCCAAGAGAATTACTATTTTTGTAGGTATTCTTGTATTACTCATATCTTTATCCATTGGGCTAATTTCCATTAAAGTTTCTTCTAATTCCGTAATTAAAGAAGTTGAAGAGGCAATGATTAGATATGCAGAAGAAGGAGCTAAACATATCGAAACGCGCATCAATATTAGCTTGGTATCTTTGTATGAAGTTGCAAACAGAGAAAGAACTAGGTCGATGGATTTGCAGATTCAAAAAGAATCAATGAGAGAAGATGTAGAGAGACTAGATTATTTAGATTTGGCAGTGGTGATGCCAGATGGAATGGCACATTATGTTTTAGGTGAAGAAACGGCAAATTTAGGAGACAGAGAATATGTAAAAAAAGCTTTTCAAGGTGAGTCAAATATTTCCAACCCAATAATAAGCAGAGTAACAAATGGTGTAGTGGTTATGTTTGCTGCACCAATAGAAGTTGATGGAAAAGTGGAGGCTGTTTTAATTGGAAGAAAGGATGGAACAGCATTAAATGACATAACAGATGAAATGGGATTAGGTGACAAGGGATTTGCTTTTCTACTTGGACCTGATGGCACTTTTTATTCACATCCTAACAGAGAATTTGTAATGGAGCAAAGAAATATTTTTGAAGATATTGAAGGTGAGGGAAGCTTAAAAAGCTTAGGAGAAGCTATTAAGAGTTTAGGAATAGGAAACAGCGGTTTAGCAAATCATGAATTTTTAGGGAAGGAATATATTACAGCAATAGCAAAAATCCCAAATTCTCACTGGGTTCTTGGAATTGCAGCAGACAAAAAAGAGGTTTTGCATAGTGTTACATCTTTAAAAAACATGATTTTACTGGTTTTTATCCTTGTGTTTATTTTAGGTATGTTAGCCTCTATAGTATTAGCCAGAACCATTTCAAATCCAATTAAATATTTAGTAGATATAATTAAAAGAATGTCTGAATATGATCTTAAATTTGATAAAAATCATAAAGCTTTAAAGTCTATAAATAGATCCGATGAAATAGGAGTGATAACCAGGTCAGTAGTAAAGATGCAGAGCAATCTTATATCACTTATTAAAAGTATTTCCCAAATGTCTGACAGGCTAACTTCTTCTTCGGAAGAATTATCTTCTAACAGTCAGCAACTATCTTTAGCAGCTGGAGAAATAGCAAAAACAATAGAAGAGATTGCAAAAGGAGCCACTGATCAAGCGAAAGAAAATGAACAAGGTGTTGGGAGTATTACAGAGCTGGGAAGTTACATAGAAGATACTCAAACAATAAGGAATAATTTAAATAATTCTATAGAAAATGTTGATATATTTAAAAATGATGGAATTCGTGTACTAGAACATTTAGTAGAAAAGACCATTGAAAATAGTGAAGCTAGTAAAAGAATAAATAGCGTTGTTTTTGAGACCAATGAGAGTGCAAAAAAAATAGAAAGTGCTGGCGAAATGTTAAAGGATATTGCAGCCCAAACTAATATGCTTGCATTAAATGCTTCTATAGAAGCTGCCAGGGCTGGAGATGCAGGAAAAGGATTTGCAGTTGTTGCCAATGAGATAAGAGGTTTAGCAGAGCAGTCAGGAAAATTTACCAATGAAATTTTAAAAATCATTCAAGAACTTTCTGATAAAAGTAAAGAAGCTGTTATTTCAATAGAACAGGCAGCAGAGATTGTTAAATCACAAAATGAAATTGTTGATGATACAAGTAAAAAATTTAAAGGCATTTCTAACGCTATTGAGATAATGAAAAAGGAGCTTAAAACATTAAATGAGTTTAGCGAGCGAATGGAAAGAAAAAAAGAAGATATGATAGATGTGATTTCAAACTTATCGGCAATTTCCCAGGAAAATGCAGCAGGAACTGAGGAAGCTTCTGCATCGGTAGAAGAGCAAACTGCATCTATTATGGAGATTGCAGAATCCACAGACTTTTTAGCTGAATTATCACAAAAAATGATGATGGAAATAGAAAAGTTTAAATATTAGTTTTAAAAGAGTTTACTCAACTTTAATTATATTTTGAGTAAATTCTTGTCCAGCTTTTTTATATTCAGGATTTTTATAACCTAGTACATACAAATCTGTGGAAATACACTCCAGTTCAAGCATCTTTTTCAATAGAGGATTACAGGAGCCTGTAAAGTTAGCAGTTTTTAGAATTAAGGGAATGATGGAATTTTTTTTAATAAGAGACATTAAAAATTTCCCCGATTCATTAAATCCAAGCACTTTGGCATATTGGGGTCCAAAGTGAATAAAATTTTTTATATCCCTTGAAGTGATTCCTATCATTATATTCATAAGAATTCTCTGTATTCTTGTAGTGGTATATCTTTTTGTGCATATTTTATTTATCAACTCATCATATGTACCGCTGCTGTCTGCTGCTTTTTTTATTCTGTTTTCCAAGCCTTCTGCCACATATGCTATTTCTTTTATGTGGCATCCAGGGAATTTTCTTATCAGGGCAGAAATAATAGGGTAAAAATCAGAAGCAAAAACAGGACCTCTGCCAGAAGAGAATTCTTTATTTAAGATGTTGTAGCAGGGTTCAGGCAAAGTTGTATCTAAAACATTTTGTAAAGAATTATGTGATTTTAAAAGGTGTTTTCTAATAGCTGTGGCACTTGAAATATTTCCTGTTATTTCTTCTGTATTATAATTATTATTAATTCTTTTAATTGTAACAGGTACTATACTGCTGTTTAAACGTTTTAAAGCTTTTAAATATTCTATACCAAGAATATTATTTGATTTGTTTAATAAATCATCTCTGTCTTTATAAAAGTCTTTTTTTGCGTGAAAATAACCTATTAAAGCCTGGTTTCTTGCCACTGGATAAGATAAGCCTTTTTTAAGCTCATTTTTTAATAGTGATTTATATAATAGAGGTTCATCACAGAGAATATTGGCAATATCATCAAGAGGCTTTATTTTTCCTATTTCACTTCCAAAACACAAATAATCTACAATTCCAATGTCATTTAAAATTTTCACAGCCCCATAAGCAAAATATTCAGCACTAGATAGTGCATAAACCACAGGAAGTTCTATTACTAAATCTGCACCGTTTAACAGTGCCATTTTTGCCCTTGCCCATTTATTTATAATTGCAGGCTCTCCTCTTTGAATAAAATTACCGCTCATTACACAAACCACATATTTGGCACCAGTGATTTTTTTTGCCTCATTAATATGATAAAGATGTCCATTGTGAAAAGGATTATACTCTACAATCAGTCCTAATACTTTCATATAAAAAATCCTTTCTTTAAAAGGGTTTATTTTAAACTGGTAATTTTATTATATATTAAATTTTTAATTTGTGCTCTACTTTCTTTTTTCCTCCTTTTCCAAAACATCAATGTTATTTAAAGTTACCCGGCCTTTTATGTCAGAAAGAGTTTTGTTTTTTTCATTTATAACCATTTCAAGTTCGTAAATGGAATAGTCTAATTTATTTGTTCTTTCAGGACGGTCCTTTTGTATGGAAGTTTTATAAAAAGACCAGGATGATTTAAGATTTTGCAGGTCTTTTTCTGAATCAGTCCAGTTTTCTGTTAAAGCATTTAACATTGTACTTCTGGCATAGTGGCGAAGTCTTTTTATTTCAGGAGAGTAGGGTGTATCAAAAAGCATATATAGGTCTGGAATATAAGAATAAAGAGTGTTTGCAGCCATTAGTGAATTAACTGTATCTTTGTTTAAAACCATATTTGTAAGATTGTTCAAAGATACACTAAAACTATCAATAATTTCTCTGGGTGCATTTATTTCCATAGCAAAAGAGGTAAAATTGTTCCACTGATAATGCAAATTATTTATTATGCCATAAGTTTTTTCCCAATCATTTTGTTCATTGTCTTTATCTGTTTGTTCTTCTTTTCTTTCATCTTTATTTTCATCTTGAAGCTTTTTATCCTCTTCTTTTTTATTCTCTCCTTCCTTTTTTCCTTCTTTACTGCTATCTTGATTATTTTCACCATTTTCCTCTTTTTTATCTTTGTTATCTTTTAAGTCTTGGTTATTTTTATCCTTTTCAACATTTGAAGCAGGACCGTTTAATTCTAGAAAAATTTTTTCAATACTTTCTTCTATTTTTTCTAAATCTTTAGGTACTTCATTTTTATTTTTTTCAAAACTTAGCTGTTGTTGCTGTAGCTGCTGGTTATTTTCACTGTTTACACTGCATCCAAAAAAAGCTGTTAATATTATAGAAAATAATATAATTATTTTATTTTTCATTTTAAAAATACTCCTCCATTCCTATTTATAATTTATAAATATTATTCTCAAAAAGCTTAAAAAAAACAAACATTTTCAAATGGTATTTTATTTTATATAGATTTAAAGAAAAAATTACATAAAGGATTTTAAATTATATTGTCTAATTTAAGTATTGATGGAGGTACATCAATTCATTTAACAAAAAACAGGAGGTAATTAAATGTACGTTACTGTAAATCTATCCTCAAGGAAGGCTGGGGCAATTAAGTGTTTTTTAGAAAAATTCTATGAAAAAGAGCTGGATATAGACGATGGAGTAGAGCAGTGGATTTATGTTTACAGAAAACCCTTAGATGCTATTGAAATGATAAGTACTGTTATTGACAACAATGATAAACATAAAATTTCTGTTTGTGTACAGGTTGACAAGAATGATGTGCATCCAGTAACATATGAAAATTATAATGATATAATTAAAGCATTATTGTATTTATATTATAAAGAAGAAATACATAAAGAAAGTATATAAATTTATATTATGGGAGGATAATGATGGTTCTTAGGGAGACATTAGAATGTATAGGGGATTTAGATGAGAAATTAGTGGATAAGGCAAAAAAAAGGCTTGATAGTTTGACAAAGCCTTTAGGAAGTTTAGGTAAACTTGAGAAGTTGGTACAACAAATTGTTGGCATAAGAGGACAGCTATTTCCCAATGTACATAAAAAAACTGTTATAATTATGTGTGCAGATAATGGGGTTGTTGAAGAAAGAGTCAGCTCGTGTCCTAAAAGTGTTACAGCTTCGGTAACCCGTAATTTTTTAAAAGGAATTACGGGTATAAATGTTTTTACTAAATTTGTAAATGCAGATATAGTTGTGGTGGATATAGGAGTGGATGATGATATTGAATGTGAAGGAATATTAAACAGAAAAATAAGAAGAGGAACATGGAATATAGCAAAAGGGCCTGCTATGACCAGGGAAGAAGGAGTAAAGGCAATTGAGACAGGTATTTCTATTGTGAGGGATTTAAAGGATAAAGGTGTTGAATTGCTAGGAACCGGTGAGATGGGAATAGGAAATACAACCACAAGCAGTGCTGTTTCAGTTGTTCTTACAAAGAGTAAACCAGAAGAGATGGTGGGATATGGTTCAGGCTTGTCTTTTGAAGGGTTTAGAAATAAAGTAGAAGTTGTAAAAAAAGCTATACAGTTAAATAAGCCTGATGCTGATGATGTTTTAGATGTTATTTCTAAAGTGGGGGGATTTGATTTAGCTGGTCTTACAGGCTGTTTTATCGGTGCTGCGGCATATAGGATTCCAATAGTTATAGATGGTTTTATATCTGCTACAGCGGCACTGGCAGCTGTTAAATTAGAGCCAAAAGTTAAAAACTTTATTATTTCTTCCCATGCTTCAGCAGAGCCAGGGAGCAAGAAGGTGATGGAAGCACTAAAACTTAAACCAATGCTTGATTTAGGCATGAGACTTGGTGAAGGTACAGGAGCAGCTTTAGCTTTTAATATTATTGAGTGCGCTTTGTACGCGTATAAAAATATGGGGACATTTGAAGATGCAAATATAAAGCAGTATGTAGAACAGGTTTGAGGATGTGGTATTTTTGAAAAGCAAAAAAGAAATGAGAAAAAAGGTATTAGAACTTAGAAAAGAACTTTTAGAAAAGGATGTATTGGAAAAAAGTAAAATCATAACAAATAAAATTATAGTACTAAAGGAGTTTTTAGAAAGTAAAAACATTATGGTTTATATGGATTTTTCCAATGAAGTTTCAACTAAATTTATAATAGAAAAATGTTTTGAAATGGGGAAAAAAGTTTTTTTGCCAAAAGTTGTCCGCCAATCAAAAAGAGGATACCTTGAAGTTTATCAAATAACAGATATAAAAAACCAGTTAAGTAAAGGTACATATGGTATTTTAGAGCCAAAAGAAGAGGCAGCTAAAAAAGTTCATGGAAAAACAATAGATATGGTTGTGGTTCCGGGAGTTGCTTTTGATGAAAAAAGAAATAGAATTGGTTATGGAGCAGGGTATTATGATGCCTTTTTAAAAGATACCAAAGAAGGATGTCATAAGGTGGGGATTGCCTTTGAAGTTCAAATTTGCAGCCACATACCCACAGAAGAACATGATGTACCATTAGATATGATTGTTACTGAGGAAAGAATAATAAGATAGGGTTTTTTAAATAAGTTCTTAATTTAATTTAAGGACAATTTTTATGCCTTAAACTTAATGCATATATTAATAATTAGAAAAGCATATAGTTTAAAATGGTATTTATGAAATTTAAAAAATTAAAATCTAAAATTGTTATAAAAAAATACAAATATAAAAATGAAAAATGGGAAATTATCATTAAAAAATTAATAAGGTTGTTAATGGAGTGAGGCAATTATATGTGAATTTTATAAAACTGCTATTTATGTGAGGGAGAGCAGAGACGATAGGGAAGAGAATTATGAGACTATTGAGACTCAAAGAGATCTGCTCATAGAATATGTAAAAACCAATAATTTAGGAGATATAAAGAGGATTTACATAGATGATAATGTATCCGGGGCGGGTTTTGAAAGAGATGGGATAGAAGCCTTAAAAGAAGATGTTTTAAATAAAAGTATTAATTTACTTATAATAAAAGACTTATCCCGTTTAGGAAGAAATAATGCCAAAACCCTATTATTTCTTGATTTTTTAGAAGAAAATGGAGTAAGAGTAAAGACTTTTGATGGAAGATATGATAGTTTAAAGGATAATGAGACGGTTGGCATTGAGACTTGGTATAATGAGCGATATATTCAAGATATTTCTAGAAAAATCAGGGCAAGTCTAAGATTTAAAATTGAAAAAGGTGAGTATATTGGAAAGGCACCATATGGTTATGAAAAATCCCCCTCCCATAAAAATAAACTTATTATAAAAAGGGATGAGGCGGTGGTGGTTAAAAAAATATACAGCCTTTATGGGGAGGGTTATGGATACTCTTATATAGCAAATTTTTTAAACAAAGAGGGATGTCCTTCACCAGGTGGGGGGGCTTGGAATGCTACAACTATTAGAAGGATTATTTGCAGCAGAGTTTATGCAGGTGATACTGTACAAGGGGTAAGTGAGAAGATAAGTTTTAAAAGTAAAAAGATAAGAAGGCTTCCAGAGGATAAATGGATAATAACAAAAAACACTCATGAGCCAATTATAAAAAGGCAGGAGTATGAAAAAATACAGGAGATTAGAAAAAGAAGGAATAAAATATTAAGTCCTCACAAGGGCGAATTACATACATTTAAGGGATTATTGTACTGCGGAGGATGTGGAAGCCTAATGTATGCCAGAAAGCGAAAGGAAAGACCTATGGGCTACATTTGCAGCAGTTACAGTAAGTTGGGTAAATCTTCATGCACCAGTCATCATATATGTGAAAGGGATTTGGCTGAAATTATATTAAATGATTTAATTATTTTTTTCAAAAATAAAGATGTAATAAAAATAATTTCCAGGGAAAAATGGGGAAATAATAAAAAAGATGCTTTAATTGATACAATAAAAAAACAAATTGAATATAAAAAAAGGCAGCAGGAAATAATTTATCAAGACAGGCTTGAAGGTAAAATATCTGAAGAATTATTTTTAAGAATCAATGAAAAAATAGAGAAAAATATTTTAGTTTTAAAAAAAGAAATTGAAAGTATAGAGAAAAGAAATTTTGAAATTAAAGATATAAATAATTTTTTAGAATCTATAAAAAATAATATTTGCAAAAAGGGAATTACTCATAAAATTGCAAAACTAGTTATAAATAAAATAGTGGTTTTTGAAAAAGGAGAAGAATATAGTGAAAAATTGTGGGATTTAAATATTTCAGATGAGGAAAAAAAGAACATAAAAGAAAATGGAGCTGTTATAATAGAATATGATTTCTAAAATTTGACAAACAAATAAGCCTTGCCAGTTACTGAAAAATCTATGTGCAAAACCCCAACAATTGGCAAGGCTCTTATTATTTACATTCCCTATTTATCATCTAAAATAAAATGTTTCATAAGTTTATGACCTTCATCAATAAAAACATTTGTGCTTTTTGCCTGCAACTCATCATATCCTGTTAAGCCAGAATCTTTATTTGAGGATTTTTGATAAAGCAAATATGGCACAGGTTCTGAAGTATGAGTTCTAAGTGATAATGGAGTAGGATGATCAGGAAGAATCAAAATTTTATAGTCCTCATATTTTTGGAGTCCTTTTAAAATTGTACCAACAACCTGTTCATCTATTAACTCTATAGATCTTACTTTATTTTCTATTTCATACCTATGCCCACATTCATCGGGTGCTTCAATATGCAGGTATACAAAATCACATCCTGATTCTAGTTGTTCTAGTGCTGCCAAAGCTTTACCTTTAAAATTTGTGTGAATATTGCCTGTAGCACCTTCCACTTCTACACTGTTTAGACCAGCTAAAATTCCTATTCCTTTAACAAGGTCAACAGCGGATACAACAGAGCCTTGAATTTTATACATATCATAAAATTTAGGGATATTAGGTTTTTTGCCTTCCCCCCATAGCCAAATTGAATTGGCAGCATTAAGTCCTTTAGAGACTCTTTCTTTATTTACTGGATGGTCTTTTAATATGTCATAGCTTTTAACCATCATATCCAAAATCATTTTGTTATCTGGAAGGTAGCTGCCTATCTTCTTTTCTAATATATCATGGGGGGGTGTTAAATTTAATTTTGTCAGACCATTACCCCATACCATACAGTGCCTATAGCTTATTCCAGAGTAAAAGGATATTTTATCTGTTTTAAAATGTTTATTTATTTCTTCTATTAATATTTTAGACTCTTCAGAACTTATTTCATCAGCGCTATAGTCTACCATTACTTTATTTTCATACTGTTCTTCATCAGAAAGAGTCACCAAATTACATCTTAATGTCACATCAGTATCAGATAATTTAAGCCCCATACTGACTGCTTCTAAAGGTGATCTACCTGTATAATATATTTTCGGGTCATATCCCATAACTGAAAGGTTAGCCACATCACTTCCAGGGGGCAAACCCTGGGGTACTGTTTTAACCATTCCTACTTCAGCATTTTGAGCCAAAAAATCAATATTGGGCTTTTTAGCACACTGCAAAGGTGTTTTATTATTTAATTGTTCTAAAGGGTAATCTGACATACCGTCCCCTAAAATTAATACATATTTCATTTGCAATCAGTTCCTTTAATAAAATATTTTATAGTAGTTAAATAAATATTTACACATTATAAAAACATTCATTTTAAGTAGATTTAGTATTTTTTAATGTGAATATCTATTTTATTATAGCAGATTTAAAAATATATGCATAGAAAAAATTGCATACCTTTAAATATTAATTTATAATAGTTTTAAGGAAGGAATAAAGGTGTATAATAATTAAAATAGCAAAGCTGCTATAAGTTTTTATTAGGAGTGATATAAAAACATGGATTCTATTGATTTTAAAAAATTGTTAAGAGAACGGGGATATAAACTCACACCTCAAAGACAGGCAGTTTTGGATATAATAATAAAACATGATGGTGAACATCTTAGCCCAGAAGAAATTTATGATCTTGTTAAAAAAAAACAACCTGAAATAGGTCTTGCAACAGTCTATAGAACACTTCTTCTTTTAGATGACATGGGTCTTGTTGACAAGCTAAATTTAGATGATGGGTTAACCAGATATGAACTTAATAATCAAAAAGAAGACCACCGTCACCACCATCTTATTTGTATAGGATGCAACAAAATATTTGAAGTTCAAGAAGATTTATTGGATAATCTAGAGGAGCAGATTCTAAAAAAGAACAAGTTCAAAGTAACAGACCATAAAGTTAAATTTTATGGTTATTGCGAAAAGTGTACAGAAAAATAGAAAATGATGGTTTGACGTCAATATGTAATAATGTATAATAATATGCAATAATGTATAGTGAAAGACTTAAGTAAAATTTTTTAATATAAAATTTTATTATAAAGGCAAAAAAATACTTACTTATGAGGTGATAGCATGATAAAAGAAAAAATAGTTGAATGGATTAAGCAGTACAGAATGATTGCAATTGTAAAGGGTGTAGGAAGTTTGTATATTGAGGATACAGTGAAAGCCCTTTATAATGGGGGAATAAGGGTGGTGGAGATAACACTTCAAAATGAAGATTCTTTAAAAAGTATTACCAAAATAAGAAAAAGCAGTATGGGTGGAAAGATTATATGTGGTGCAGGTACTGTAATGAATAGTGCGCAGGTTCATAATGCAGCTGTTGCAGGGGCACAATTTATCAGCTGTATACATTCAGATGAAGATTTAATAAAAGAGATTAAAGGAGTTGACAAGGCCTGTATTGCAGGAGCACTAACGCCTACAAATATAATATCTGCCAAAGAAAGCGGAGTTGATTTTATTAATATATTTCCGGCGGTATCAGTTGGGCAAGACTATTTTAAACAAATTAAAAGTCCTTTTAATGATCAGTTTTTGTTTGCAGTAGGAGGAATAGATTTAAATAATGCTTATGGTTTTCTAAGATCAGGAGCCTTTGGAATAGGTGTAGGGAATAATTTAGTAAATCCACGTTTTATTAAAGAAGGCAATTATAATGCTATAACAGAGGAAGCTAAAAAATATGTGGAAATAATAACCAGTTTATAGATGTCCTCTGAAAATATAAAAAATAATATAAAAAAATCACCTTTTTGCTAATAATAAAAAGGTGATTTTTTCACTTAATTAATACATTCTTACTATCTGAAAACAGCTAAGAGAACTCCGGCAGCCACTGCAGAACCAATTACACCTGCTATATTAGGTCCCATTGCATGCATAAGTATGAAGTTTCCAGGATTTGCTTCTGAAGCCACTTTCTGTGATACCCTTGCTGACATTGGAACTGCAGATACCCCGGCAGAACCAATAAGAGGGTTAACTTTACCTCCAGTAGCATAGTACATAATCTTACCAAAAAACACACCAGTTGCTGTACTTAAGGAGAAAGCAGCCAGACCTAGGAAAAGAATAAATAATGTCTGACGGTTTAAAAAGTTTTCAGCTGTAGCAGTAGCACCTACAGAAAGACCTAAGAATATAGTTATAATATTTATTAATTCATTTTCAGCTGTTTTACTTATTCTTTCAACAACGCCACTTTCTCTAAATAAATTACCAAGCATAAGCATACCTACAAGAGGAGCAGCATCTGGAAGGAATAAGCATATAAGGATTGTAACAACTATAGGGAATGCAATTTTTTCCCGTTTAGACACCTTTCTTAGCTGACCCATTACAGTTTCTCTTTCTTTTTTGGTTGTAAACAATTTCATAATAGGAGGCTGAATCATAGGAACCAAAGCCATGTATGAATATGCAGCTATAGCTATAGGACCTAACATTTTAGGAGCTAACTGGGATGTTACATATATTGCTGTAGGACCGTCAGCTCCCCCTATAATTGCTATTGCTGCAGCAACTTCTTGACTAAATCCAAGTAGCAGGGCACAAATAAATGTTATGAAAATACCAATTTGAGATGCTGCACCAAGAAGTATACTTTTTGGATTTGATAAAAGAGGACCAAAATCAGTCATTGCCCCTATACCTAAAAATATAAGAGGGGGATAGACTCCAAATTTAACTCCTAAATATAAAAAGTCCAAAAGTCCTCCATTATTGAAAATTTCAATTATATCAACTTTGCCGCTTTCGGTAATAAAAAGCTCCGGATGGTATAAATTTGCACCAGGCAAATTGGTTAAAAGCATACCAAAAGCTATGGGAAGCAGCAAAAGCGGTTCATACTCCTTGGCTATAGCAAGGTAAAACAATACGCATGATATAAAAATCATTATAAAGTGTCTGTATTCCCCTATTACAAATCCAGATTTTGATATAATATCACCTATTATATTTATAAAGTCGTTTAACATGTGTATTCATCCTTTTTTTATTACTTTTATTTTCCTTTTAGATTTTTTATAAATCTTTCATAATAAATTATACTTTTTAAAACTATAATTTATTTGATATATACTCGCTTCTGCCTACTGTATTCCAAACTGGAGAGGTTTGAGGAATACGTTTAAAAGAGGTAACCCTTACCTTTACATCTGAACTGCTCCCCATATATGCCGTGGCAGCAGCTGTTAGTAGAGCAATTAAAGAACTGTTAGATGAATTATCAGAAGAATCATTATGAAAATCATCATCTTCTTCAATTTCTAAGTAAGAAGAATCATCAGAACCTCCCTTATCGGTATCAGATGATTTTTTCCATTCATAATTAAGTAGTGGAAAAAGACTCATCAATACACATAGAGCTATTAGAGATAAAAAAACAATGGTTATTCCTATAAGAGTTATGGTAAAAGCAAATTTTAAAGTTTCCATATCTATCACACCTAAACACCCCCTAAAATTTATTTTTAGTCCAATGTTAAAAATAACACAATAAAAGTTTTAAGTCAATATAAAATCTACTGTTTTACCATCATATAAAGGCATGAATTAAAAGCAAAAATATAAAAATAAATTGATTTTTAAATGGGTTTTTTCTATATTCATAAAATAAGATTTATTGAAGTAATTTGTGGTATAATAATAATAAATGTATTTACAAAACTTTTTTGTTGTAGTATTATTCAAACTAAGTGTTATATTAACATAGAAAGTATAAGTTATATCTACTTATGCGTTGGGGGGTTACAATGATGAAACAACAAGAAAAAACTACACTAAATGAACTTAAGAAAATGATACAAATTTTAATTGAAGAGAATGAAAAACTTAGTGTTGCTGTTAGTGAATTAAAAGAAGAACAGAAAAAAATGCAGGAAGAAATAAAAATACAAAATATTGTGTTGAACAGTTTGCCTGCTCGTACAGAAATTCTCAATTAAATTAAGTATCATTATTTATATAGCGGGGTGAGCTAATGCATAGCAAAACAAAGGTACTTGTAATTGATGATGATGTTAATATATGCGAACTTATAAAATTGTATATGGAAAAAGAAGGATTCCAAGTTACTACAGTTTATGATGGAATTAAAGCTATGGATGTTTTTAAAAGCTATGCACCTAATATAGTGGTATTAGATATTATGCTTCCGGGAGCAGATGGATGGCAGGTATGCCGTGAAATAAGAAAAATAAGTAACATTCCCATAATTATGCTGTCAGCTAAAGGAGAGACATTTGACAAGGTGTTAGGCTTAGAACTTGGTGCAGATGACTATTTAGTTAAGCCTTTTGAACCAAAAGAGCTGGTTGCAAGATTAAAGGCTATATTAAGAAGGTATAATAATAAAGAAATAGATTCAAAAGAGGTGGTATATCCAAACTTTGTTATAAACAAATCAAACTATACCCTTAAAATATATGATAAAGAACTGGAACTTCCACCAAAAGAGCTGGAACTGCTTTTCTTTTTGGCATCACATCCTAATAAGGTTTTTACTAGGGAGCAACTTTTAGAGCATGTATGGGGATTTGATTTTTATGGAGATTCAAGGACGGTAGATGTTCATATAAAAAGAATTAGAGAAAAAATTGACCAGGAAGGTCAAAACTGGCAGCTAAAAACTGTATGGGGTGTGGGATATAAATTTGAGGTGAAATGATGTTAAAAACATTATTTAGCAAGATAGTTGTGATTTTTATAGTTATTTTGCTCATAAGCACATCCATAACAGGTGTAATGCTGTACATTTTTTTAGGTAATTTTGTTTCCCAGGAAAAAGAATACGAATTAAATGAGAGTGCCAACATTATAAATAACTATTTAATTTATGTAAATGAGGATTCAAAAACTGGCAATATAGCGATACAAAGATTGCATAGATATTATTTTGAAGAACTTCTAAAAACTTTTAGCTATAATACAGATTCAATTATATGGATTGTGGCTCCTGATGGGAAAATCCTTGAGAGTGAGGGAACAGACAGGCTAGGAGATAAAATAATCAGCAAACTCTTTGATGGGGGAATATTTAGATTGCCTGACGAGAGGCAGTATAGCAGAGTTATGCAGGGAGATGAGGACTACATCAGGGAAAGAGGAGATTTTTTTGGTTTATTTAAAGAGACGGGTGTTTCCTGGCTGACAATTGCAAGACCCCTAAAAATTGACGGGGAAGTTGTATTGGCTGTTTATCTTCACACTCCTATTCCTGAAGTTGAACGTGCAAGGACTGTTGTTTTTAATTTTTTTATTTTCTCGGTAATTGTTTCAGTTATCATATCTGTAATTCTTATATATATATTTTCATTAAGACTGTCTAGCCCGCTTAAAAAAATTAATGAGGCAGCAAAACTTATTGCAAGCGGGGAATTTGGAAAACGGCTTGATATAGCATCAAGTGATGAAATTGGTGAATTGGCGGACAGTTTTAACAATATGGCAAATGCCTTAGAGAAAATTGAAGAAATGAGAAGAGGTTTTATTGCTAATGTATCTCATGAACTCAGAACTCCAATGACATCTATACGCGGGTTTGTAGAGGGAATATTAGATGGTACAATTCCAGAAGAAAAACACCGTGATTATCTCAATATTGTAAAAGAAGAGACAATGAGGTTAAACAGGCTTACAACAGACCTTCTTGATTTAGCAAGAATGGAGTCAGGAGAGATGGAATTACACTTGATAAGTTTTAATATTAATGAACTTATTAGAAGAAGTATTATAAAAATGCAAAGTCATATAATACAAAAGAATATTTTTGTTCAAGCTAATTTTGAGAAGGAAGATATGTTTGCAGAGGGGGATGTAGATTCTATTGAAAGAATTATATTAAACCTTATTTATAATTCAGTAAAATTTGTAGCAGAAGGAGGAAAAATAATTCTAGCTACAAAGTACTACAAAGACAGAATCTTAGTGTCTGTCGAAGATAATGGAATCGGGATAAGTAAAGAAGAGATTGATTTAATATGGGAAAGGTTTTATAAGTCTGACAAATCAAGAGGTATAGAAAAAAAGGGAACAGGATTAGGGCTTGCTATTGTAAAAAATATAATACAAGAGCACAAACAAGAGATTTGGGTTGAAAGTGAATTGGGAAAAGGTACAAAGTTTAGTTTTACCCTTAATAGAGGTACTAATTTGAAATAGATTTAATACCAAATCATTATTTAAGTTTTCAAATTGTTGATTATTATTAACAGTTTATTCATAGCTTTTTAAAATTCCTTTTATAGAATATAATTAGCAAAGTTAATTGATTTATAATTATATTATGAAAGGAGTGTTAATTATGGATGATTATAACAAGCACAATGATGAATTTGAAAATATCGGAGAGAATAATGAAAATTTTTATGGGAATGAAGGCTATCTAGAAGAAAGAAAAGAAGAATATGATGAAATTAAAAATTATGACGAAATTGAAAACTATGACCATTACAACACAGAAAAACATTTAAAAGAATCGTCTTTTTATAGTGAAAGTTATTCTAAACCTAAGAAAAAGAAAAACCCTGTTTTAATGCAAATGGTTATTGTTGCCATAATTAGTTCTCTTCTTGGAGGAGTGGTGTCAGGTTTTGTATTTACACAGTTTTTAAATCAGAAGCCACAGCCAACTATAGATTCTATTTTTGGCAACGATGATACCACAGCCCAAAAGGCAGCTAATTTAGATTTGAACGGATTAGAATCTGATTATTATAGAAAGGTTGTTGTAGAAAGTGCTGATTCGCCTGTTGTTGCCATAGCAGAAAAAGTAGGACCTTCAGTTGTGGGTATTAGCGTAACTGCACAAAAGCTGGAAAGTGATTTTTGGTTCTTTGGCACAAGGGAAACTTCAGAACAGGGTTCAGGTATCATAATTGGAAGCGATGGCTATATAATGACAAACAACCATGTTATAGAAAGTGCTTTAGTTGGTACATCAAATGACATTGCCCAGGGTGCTAGAATAGAAGTTATTCTTCCAAATGAAAGAGAAAAAGCTTACACGGCAAAAGTTGTAGGCAGAGACAGCAAAACAGATTTGGCTGTTTTGAAAATTGAAAAGAATAATTTACCTGCAGTTGAATTTGGTAATTCAGATGAAGTAAAAGTAGGTGAACTTGCAGTTGCAATAGGTAATCCTGGAGGATTGGAGTACATGGGTTCTGTTACAGTAGGAGTAATAAGCGGGCTTAATAGGACAATACCTATTGCTGATGACAGATATATGAAACTTATACAGACAGATGCCTCTATTAATCCTGGTAATAGTGGTGGAGCACTTGTAAACTCAAAGGGTCAGCTTATAGGGGTAAATACGGCAAAAATAGGTGGATTTGATTATGAAGGCTTAGGATTTGCGATACCAATAAATAAAGCTAAAGAAATCACAGACAGCCTTATTGAATTTAATTATGTAAAAGGAAGACCATTAATAGGAATTACAGTTGAAACCAGATTTACAGAAGAAATTGCAAAGAGAAACAACTTACCAATGGGAGTTTTAGTAGATGAAGTTGCCCTATACAGTGCAGCTCATAAAGCTGGAATAAAGAGAATGGACATAATTACTAAATTTAACGGAGTGCGGGTTAAGAGTTTGGAAGAATTAAATAATGAGAGAGATAAGCATAAACCAGGTGACATTGTTAAAGTTGAAGTGTACAGGGAAGGTAAAACAATAGAACTAGAGTTAGAAATAGGTGAGGAAAAATAAATTAATTAGATATTAAGCCTTTTAGCACATATTCTGCTTTGTTTTATAAAAGCGCCCCCTCTATTTTACGAGATAGAGGGGACTTTTCTTTATAATCAATTATTTATAGAGAAGGATTTTAAGAAAATTTATAGAATATATATATTATAATCTTTACAATATTATTTACAATATTCATATCTGACTCTATTATCTTGGTACTATTATCTTTTATTGGGAGGCAATTCATGAAAAACAGGTCTATAGAATATGCAAAGTATGCCTTAATGGGTTTAGCTTTAGCATATGCATTAGTAAGATTTATAAAAACTTCAGAACTAGCATACGTTGTCATAATGTTTGCTGTTTTAGCCAGTGCTTTTTTTACACTATTGTCTGCTAAGTTGGAAAATAATAATGGATACAAAAAAAATCCCCATGTAATATACGACATTAAGGAAGAAGCTTTAACTGCCTATATTAAAGAATTAGATAAAACTAAAAAAGAACTTAACGGAAAGAATGCTGAATTAAAAAAGCTTTTTGATGAGATGCAGTATGGATACCTTCAAACGGTAATGTCGTTGGCAAATTCCATTGAGGCAATGGATGCATATACAAGAGGACATTGCCAAAGAGTTATGGAAATATCCTGCGAAGTTGCCAGGGTACTAGGATTAAGTAATGAAGAGATTGAAGATTTAAGATATGCGGCTATACTTCATGATATAGGTAAAATAGGTGTGTCAACTAATATATTAAATAAAAATGGCAGTTTAACTGAGGAGGAATTTAAAGAAATAAAGAAGCACCCGGAAATTGCATATAATATTTTAAAAGATGTTAAGTTTTTAAGCAAAGCATTAAATGGGATATTGCAGCATCACGAGAGATATGATGGAAAAGGATATCCATATGGATTAAAGGGAAATGAAATATGTATTTTTGGAAGAATAATGTGTGTGGCAGATGCTTTTGATGCAATGACAAGTGACAGACCTTACAGAAAAGGGATGCAAGTGGAAGCTGCTATGAAAGAGTTAGAAAGGTGTAAAGGGACTCAATTTGATCCTGATATAGTAGATATGTTTTTATTTTTAATGGATAGTGAGAAAAAAATTCAATATGACAATACCGTAAAAAAACGTGAAAACAATAGTGAAAAAATATTGAAAGTGCATTTAAATTATGATAATTTATTTGAATAGTGACATATGTTTAAATTAGGGATATTATTTTTGGAGAGATTATTTAAAAATAAATAAAGTGTACGTTTAAGAAAGGCATAATGGAGGTAAATAATGGGACGGAGAAAAAAGAAAAAAATTTTATTTGTTTCAGCGGAAGTTTTTCCTTTTGCAAAAGTGGGAGGATTGGCAGATGTGGCAGGTTCTTTGCCTAAATCCCTGCTTCAAATGGGTTGTGATGTAAGGATTGCCATGCCCCGATATAAAAACATAGAATCAGAGATGAAATATATTAAAGATTTTCCCGTTGAGATTGGTCCAAGGCTGGAAACTTGTATTATAAAAGAGGGGAAAATCAGATTTAAAAATGGCAATGAAAATAAAGTTATTCCTGTTTATTTTGTAGACAATCATCACTATTTTAACAGGCAGAATGTATATAGTTATTATGACGATGAATATCGTTTTGCCTTTTTTTGCAAAGCTATTTTGGAAATGCTGCCTGAAATTGATTTTAAACCTGATATAATACATTGTAACGATTGGCATACAGGTCCTATATGTATGCTTTTAAATGAAAAATATAAAGAAAATGCATTTTATAAAGATATAAAGACACTGTTTACAATTCATAATCTTGAATACATGGGCAATTTCACAAAGAAAACTTTAACTTTGTTTGGAATGTCAGAGGAGTTGTTTGTACCAGAAAAAACTGAATTTTATGGTATGTTTAATTTTATAAAAACAGGATTGGTGTATGCAGATGCTATAAACACTGTAAGTGAAACATATTCTAAAGAGATTCAGACCCATGAATATGGTGAAAGACTTGAGGGGTTGTTAAAAAGCAGGGAAAGGGATCTTTTTGGAATTTTAAATGGAATAGATTATGAAATTTTTAATCCTGAAACAGATAAATATATTTATAAAAATTATAATGAAAGCACCATAAATTACAAAAAAGAGAATAAATATGCACTGCAAAAAGAGTTAGGACTGCCAAGAAAGGATGTCCCTGTAATTAGTTTAATTTCAAGAATGGCTCATCAAAAGGGATTGGATTTGGTAATGGACAAAATTGATGAAATGATGGAAAATGAACTGCAATTTATAATTCTTGGTTCGGGAGAAAAATGCTACGAGAAGGGTTTTATGGAACTAAAAGAAAAATATCCGGAGAAAATGGCAGTGTACACAGGCTTTAATATTTCTTTAGCACATAAAATTTATGCTGCCAGCGACTTTTTCTTAATGCCTTCACGTTTTGAGCCCTGTGGTTTAGGTCAGATGATAAGCTTTAGATATGGCACAATTCCAATAGTAAGGGAAACAGGGGGATTGGCTGAGACGGTATTTGATATTGAAAAGAATGAAGAAAAGGGCAATGGTTTTTCATTTAAAGAGTTTTGTGCAGAAGATATGATGAGTACAATTAAAAGAAGTATAATATTTTATAATGAAAATAAAGAAGAGTGGAATAGGCTGGTAAAGAATGCTATGAGAATGGATTTTTCCTGGGATAGGTCTGCTAAAAAGTATATGGAACTATATGAAAAGGTTATTAAAAAAGAGAAATGCATCTAGCTAAAATGGGGAAATATTACTTTGACAATGATGTGTTATAACATATAAGGAGAAATTATGGTGGACAAGAAAAAAATAGTAAAAAAAATATTGCAAATATTCGATAATGATTATGAAGAGGCGAAATGTACGTTAGATTATAAAAATCCTTTAGAGCTTTTAATATCTACCCAATTAGCAGCACAGTGTACAGATGAAAGGGTAAATATTGTAACTGAAAAATTATATAAAAAATATAAAAGTGTATATGATTTTGCTAATGCGGATTTAAAAGAACTGGAGAATGATATAAGGTCCACAGGTTTTTTTAGAAATAAGGCAAAAAACATTAAGGAGACCTGTAGGATTTTAATAGAAAATCATAATGGTCAAGTGCCAGATAATTTAGAAGATTTATTAAAACTTCCAGGGGTGGGACGGAAAACTGCAAATGTTGTTTTAGGAAATATATTTGGAATTCCGTCTATTGTTGTGGATACTCATGCAAAGAGATTAAGCAACAGAATAGGACTTAGCAGCAGTGACAATCCGGAAAAAATTGAATTTGATTTAATGAAAATTGTACCTAAAGAAAGTTGGACAAAATTCTCTCATCAGTTGGTATTTCATGGTCGTAATGTGTGCAAGGCAAGGAAGCCAGATTGTAAAAACTGTAATATTTTAAAGTATTGTAATTATGGTCAGGGGCAGGAACAAAAAATTCAATAAAGTATTTACACTAAATTTTTAAAAAAACATTTTATTTATGTGTTTTAAGTCTTGTACAAGGATGTGTATACATGAACAAAATCAACAAATATGAACAGGTGTATGTTAATTTAACATGGATATTTATTTTACTTGCATTTGTTCAAATGCTAATTAGAGATAATTTCTTAGAAAATCTAAACTTGGTTATTTTCGACAAAATATGCACAAATTGCGCTATTGTTTTTTTAATTTTTATATTAGCATTTAATCTATTTAAAATATATCTTTTAAAAAAAGATTTGTTTTACAATAAACCTATGTATAATTTATTGAGGCTGATAGAAATTGCATATATTTTATTTTCAGTGATTATTATTGGTTTTCAACAGTGGGTTTATATATTGCTTGTATTTCCTATTCTTATAATAACTTTAGAAAAAGGAAAAGGAAGAGTCAGACACTTTCTAATCTTTTCTTTAATATTGTCCATTATATTTCAAGGAATAAAAATATATTCTAATCCCCAAATTGGAATTGGAGGAATCTATTTTTATATCTCCACAATAGTTTTTTTACATGCTATGCTACTGATATTTTCAGAACTCTGTGGGAAAATACATGAAGATAATTATGAAAGCCAGCAGCAAAACAAAATGTTGCTTTCTGAACTTACCAATAGATATAGGCAGTTAGAAGATGCACAAAAAGAAATAAAAATTCAAAATGATAAATTAAGAGATACAAATTTAAAGATGGAAGATACAAATAGAAAACTTACCGAGAGTTTAGCGGAATTATATACTGTACAGCAGATTTCAGAGGTTATAAATTCTATTTTTGATATACAAAAACTTTTACAAAATGTTAATGACATAATTATAGGTGTTATGGGTGTAAAATATTCTACCATTTTGATGTATGATGAAAAGAAAAATATATTTAAAATCCACACTACAAACATAAGTGACCAAAAAGAACTTATAATTATAAACGACAATATTAATTGTGAGATTTTATTAGGTTCACTTAATAGTGGCGAACCTTTAATTGAAAACTTTGTTAACCCAAAAGAATTTCCCTTTGTTGAAAATAGGGGTATTAATTCATTAATGTGTATCCCCCTTATCACTAGACCAAAGAAATTTGAAAAAACCCAGCAAATTACAGAAGCTGAGAAGATAGGTCTTGTTCTGATTGAACATAAATTAGCAAATGCTTTTGATAATAATAATTTAAGACTTATGAATGTTATTGGAAGACAAGTGGGAATTGCAATGGAAAATGCAGCATTATATGAACGAATGAATGAGATAGCAACCTTTGATAATTTAACAAAAATATACAACAGACTTTCCTTTCAGGAAAAACTTGAAGAAGAGTTTGAAAGTGCTAAGAGAAATAATTACCCACTTTCTCTTGCAATTTTTGATATAGATCATTTTAAAAAATTCAATGATACTTATGGGCATTTATTTGGAGATAAAGTTTTAAAGCATATTGCAGCTGTTATAAAAAACTCTTTAAGAAGCGGGGATATTTTTGCAAGATTTGGAGGAGAAGAATTTATAATATTATTTCCTAAAACAGATATAGAAAGAGCTGCAGAAAAAGTTGAAAGTCTTAGACAGAAACTGGAAGAAACCACCATCAAAGATGAATTAGTATCTGCTTCTGTTACTGTAAGTTTTGGTATTTCTTGCTACCCGTATTTTGCCTCTACACAATCGGAATTGATAAAGACGGCAGATGATGCATTGTACCGTGCAAAAGAGGCAGGTAGAAATTGTGTTAAACTAGCTGTTAAAGACAAAAATAAATTTATTCCGGTACCTTAATTATTAATTTGAGTGTGTACAGGAGAATCACAAAAAGAGGCTTTTTTGTATAATATGTAGTGATGAGTTTAAATTCCTATGCTAGGAGGAGTGGCGTATGAAGATATTAGTGGTAAAAATGCCGAAGTTTCTTGGCAGCATTATTAAGCGGGTATTTAAAATGGACTGATTTGATTATTGGCAAATTACAACTTAAAAAAGTGTATCACTTAAAAAGGATACACTTTTTTAAATCAAAAAATTATATGTTTGTTGATTTGGGATTTTAACACCAATACTATACGGCTCTTGTAACCTTGTTTGAACGCAAACATTTAGCACATATATTTATTGTCTTTGAAGTACCCTTATCAACAATTTTTATTTTTCTTATGTTTGGTTTCCAAGCTCTGTTAGACTTTCTGTTAGAGTGACTGACATTTGAACCAAAAAGTTTTCCTTTGCTGCAGATTTCACATCTAGCCATTTATATTTACACCTCCTTTTAATCTGGAGAAATATTTATAAACAATTTTATTTTTAATTAAACCAACACCTATTTTAACACATACTTTAGTTTTACCGCAAGCTTTTTTAAAAAAATTTGGTTTATTTTATTGAAAAACATAAAGTATTTGTGCTGGGATATGTAGTATTTATTGATAAACAAGAACCTGTAGATCCTTTAAATTCAAATTGAATCTTTGCAGCTGTGCACTTAATATATTATAATTATAGTTAAAAATTAAGGTATGTGAGAAGCTATGAATGATATATTAAATAAGTGTATAACTGCTGTTAAAGGAATAGGAGCTAAACGTGCAGGGCTTTTTAATAAATTGGGTATTTTTAATGTTGGAGATTTAATATTTTATTACCCTAGGGATTATGAGGACAGAAGCCGTATTAAAAAAATTGCCCAATTGGAAGATGGGGAAAAGTGTGCTTTTATAGGTGTTATAGATTCAAGGGTAAGAGAAAAGCATATTAGAAAAGGTCTTAGTATTTATGAGGTTAGTGTAAAAGATGATACAGGAAAAATTACAGCGGTTTGGTACAATCAACATTTTATAAAGAATGTCTTTAAGATGGGAGATAAATATATTTTCTATGGTATGATTTCCCGAAAATTCAATAGTCTTGAAATTCAAAATGCTATTTATGAAAGAGAAGATAAAAAAGACAAGTTAATGGGAATTGTGCCTGTTTATCCATCCACAAAGGGGTTAACCCAAAATATTATACGTTCTTCAATTAAAGCTGCTTTAGAATTAACTGACGGAAAATTTGAAGAAGTACTTCCAGAGTGGATTAAAAAAGAATATAGTCTTTTAGGTTTAGATTATTCTATTTCTAACATTCATTTTCCAAAAAGTAATGATGATTTTATAAAAGCCCGATACCGTCTGGTGTTTGAAGAGCTTTTTTTGCTGCAGCTTGCGCTTTTGTCTGTAAAAAACACATTGAGGAAAAATAAAAAAGCAATTAAATTCCAAAAGAACAGGGAAAAAATTGAAGAATTTATTAAAAATATAGGCTTTAATCTTACAAATGCTCAAAGAAAAGTTTTTGATGAAATAGAAAAGGATATGGAAAGTGACAAAGTGATGAATAGACTTGTCCAGGGAGATGTAGGTTCAGGCAAAACCATTGTTGCCATTATTGCTCTATATAAAGCAGTAATAAATGGGTACCAGGGAGCTTTGATGGTGCCTACAGAAATATTGGCAAGGCAGCATTTTGAAACTATACATAGTTTGTTTTTAAAAGAAGGAATAAAGGTTGATTTACTGGTGGGAAGCCAAACCGCAAAAGAGAAAAAAAACATTTTAAAAGATATTGAAGAGGGAAAGACAGATGTGGTTATAGGAACTCATGCTATTATACAGGACAGTGTAAAATTTTTAAGATTAGGACTTGTTATAACAGATGAACAGCACCGTTTTGGTGTAAGGCAAAGGGCTGTGCTTTCAAATAAAGGAAACAATCCGGATATGATTGTAATGACAGCCACACCCATACCAAGAACTTTAGCACTTATTTTATACGGGGATTTGGATATATCTATTATAGATGAGCTGCCTCCAGGAAGAAAACCTGTTGAAACCTATGTTGTGGATAATAGCATGAGGAAGAGGATAAATAATTTTATAAGAAAAAAAGTTTTAGAAGGAAGACAAGTTTATATAGTTTGTCCTTTAATTGAAGAATCTGATTCAGTTGATTTAAAATCAGCAGAAAAACTGGCAGAAAAAATCAAAAAAGATGATTTTAAGGATTTGAATGTAGGGCTTATTCATGGAAAAATGAGTGGAAAAGACAAAGAGAATGTGATGGAGAGCTTTTTAAAAGGAGAAATTGATATATTGGTTTCTACAACTGTTATTGAAGTTGGAGTGAATGTTCCTAATGCAGCAGTAATGGTTATTGAAAATTCTGAAAGATTTGGCCTATCCCAGCTTCATCAACTAAGAGGCAGGGTGGGACGTAGTGTACACAAGTCATATTGTATTTTATACAATGAGGGAAAAAATAAAGTTGCAAAGGAAAGAATGAAGGTAATGGAGAAAAATAGTGATGGTTATATAATATCTCGAAAAGATTTGGAAATAAGAGGGCCTGGAGAATTTTTTGGTACTAGGCAACATGGAATTCCTCAACTTAAAATAGCTAATCTATATAATGATATGGATATTTTAAAAAAGGCCCAGACTGCTGCTTTAGACCTAATCAAAAAAGACCAGGATTTTACCATGAAAGAACATTTTTTATTAAAAAAGAAGATAATAAATGAATTTGGGGAAAAAATAAATATATTAAGTTTAAATTAAATGTATTATAATAATGGTTGACAATGATATATGATAGTATAAAATAACATTATAGAAATAAAAATGGAGGAAAAAATCATATTAAGGGTAATAGCGGGAAGTGCTAAAGGACATAAATTGAAGACAATTAATGGAACGGCTACAAGACCCACTACTGACAGGGTTAAGGAATCGGTTTTTAATATAATATCAGGCTTTATAGCTGGAGCAAGAGTTCTTGACCTGTATTCAGGAACTGGAAGTTTAGGGATAGAGGCATTGAGTAGAGGGGCAGATTTTTCTATTTTTATTGACAAAAGCAGAGAGTGTATTTTGACAATAAGAGAGAATCTTTTTAATACTAAACTTAGCGAAAAATCATCTATTATGCCTATGGATGTATTTGTTGCCCTAAATAAGCTTTCTAAAGAAAACAGAAAATTTGATATTATATTTTTAGATCCTCCATATAATAAAAATCTTGTAGTAGAAACCTTAAAATGTTTGGCAGAAAGTGATATAATAGAGCAGGGTGGAATGATTATAGCAGAACATGACTTTAAAGATGAAGTTCCACAGGAGGTAGGAGGTTTAAAAAGATTCAGACACCAAAAGTATGGAGATACTATTGTATCTTTTTATAATAAAAAATAGATGGAAGGTAATGAAAGTGAGAATATTTGTGTATCCGGGGAGTTTTGATCCAGTAACAAACGGCCACCTAGATATTATTAAAAGGGCCTCTAAATTATGTGACAAGTTAATAGTTGCTGTTTTAGTTAACAACAGCAAAAAACCTGTTTTTTCTCTTGAAGAGAGAGTGGAATTGTTAGAATGTGCAGTAGAAGGTATTGATAATGTTGAAATTGAAAGTTTTACAGGTCTTTTAATAGATTTTATGAAAAAAAAGAATGCAACAGTTATTATAAAAGGTCTTCGGGCAGTGTCGGATTTTGAATATGAACTTCAAATGGCTTTACTTAACAAGAAACTTGATTTTAATGTTGAGACTTTATTTATGATGACAAATATAAATTATTCATTTTTAAGTTCAAGTTCTGTCAGGGAATTAGCTAGAAACAATGGTAACATTGACGGGCTTGTTCCTGAATGTATAAAAGATAAAGTATTAGAAAGGCTTAAAAAATAATTAAGAGGATTAGGAGGGACGTAGATGGAAATACTTTCGATTTTGGAATCCTTAGAAGATCTTGTGGAAAAAAGTGTATCTGTACCTTTTTCAGGCAAATGCATGATAGACAAAGAAGAGATTCTTGAAATTATCAAAGAAATTAGACTTAAACTTCCTGATGACATTAAACAAGCTAAATGGGTAAAGGAAGAGAGGCAGAGAATTCTTCTTGAAGCTCAAAAGGAAGCTAATGAAATTATTAAAGATGCTGAAAATCAGATTTCATCTTTGGTAGATGAGCACGAAATAACAAAAAAAGCATATGAACAGTCTAATGAGATTGTATCTAATGCTCAAAAAAATGCTAAAGAAATAAGGCTTGGTACAAAAGAATATGCAGACAGTGTTTTAAACAAGGTAGAAGAAATTTTATTAGAAACTCTTCAAGTAATAAAGTCTAATAGAGAAGAGTTAAAATAAATTATAGTTCTAAATCTATATTTTCTAATAAAGCATTTGTGTCGGCATTAAAAGTAAAAAATAGAGGTCTATCTTTGTCATCGAGAATTAGAAGATATGGACTATCATCTTTAGAAGGAAATATTACATAAATTTCATTTAAAGTTTCATCCATCCATTGGTTCTTTACAAATACCGATGGTTCTAGTGGTATCCTTATAATGTAACCATTATTGGGAATGGCATTTACTTTTGGATACATACCTGTTATATTTTTTAGATATTCAATAGCTTCGCTGTATACTAAATGGTTTGCAGACAGCGATGCAATTACCTGCCCTTTGTTTATGTCAAAAATTTCAATATTTTTATTTTCATCATTAAGTGATATTGCAAAATCCATAAATGCAAATATGGAATCATCATCAAACTCACTTGCTTTTTTAGTATTTATATTATTATAAATTATCGAAACTATGGCAAATACAAATAAAGTAAGTGAAATACATATTTTTAATTGTTTTTTATTAATATTAAACATAGATAAAATCACCTCTATAGTTATTTATTAAAATAGAGGGGATTTTATTACAAGTTTTAATAAACAACTTTTAACATTTAATGGTTTTAACCTTTAAAATGATGTACATGGTTGCAAGTATTAATATTGCAAAAATTAAAATTTTAGCCCAAAGATAAGGAATGAAAAGTATGGTTGAAGTGCCTGTCCCAATCCAAAAAAAAGAAATGGATGTTATTTTAGTTTTAAGGGTAAGTCCCTTTTTTTCCATATAATCATTAACATATTTTCCTAGAACTTTATGGTTAATTAACCAATTATAAAACTTTTTTGAGGCTTTCATATAACAAACGGCAGCAAGTAACAAAAACGGCGTTGTTGGAAATATGGGCAAGGTAATACCTATTACGCCTAATACGACGGAAATTGTTCCTATAGCAATTAATAATTTTCTAACTGTGCTTTTTATTTTTACCACCCTTTTTACCACATTTATTTTAATTAATGTCTAAGCTATATTTATATTATACTACATATTTCTCATAGTAAAAAAACTTTTATCAAGATGGGTAAACTTTCTATTAACCTTTATTATAGCTAACTTTGTTTATTGCAAAAACAATGAATGTGGGATAAAATTAAAAAATAAAGATTGTGTGGAAGTTTCAAGGCAGTTGTACCTTTTGTAGTTGAAGCAGTAAGTGAAAGAAGAGTTGTAGATTATGTTTTTGACTAAACAGCGGGGGAATCATTCACTGTTTTAAAAAATTTGTAGAAAGTATTATAATTTTAAAAGAGAGGAATGAACAAATGATGAAAAAAGTATCTCTTCTTGTTACAGCGACATTAATTATGATGACAGTTTTTGCAGCAACAATATCTGCTCAGACGACAGTAGATATAATGCTAAACGGAAAAAGTATTAACTTCTATGATGCAAAACCCTTTATAGATAGTAATGGAAGAACTCAAGTTCCTGTAAGGTTTATTGCTGAGGGACTAGGTGCATTGGTAAAATGGGATAAAAGTACAAAAACAGTTACAATAACACTGGATAAAAAAGAAATAAAAATTATCATTGGAAAAAGCAGTTATACAGCTAATGGGAAAAGTAAGCAAATGGATACAGCAGCTGTATTAAAAGAAGATAGAACTTTTGTACCGGTAAGATTTATTGGGGAGGAATTTGGAGCAAGAGTAAATTGGGACAGATTATATAGAATGGTCTATATAAACACAATTAAAGAACAGGAAGATTCAAAAAATAATAAAATAAATTCTGAATCTGATTATCAAAAAGAAATGCTGACACTTGTAAATCAAATAAGAAAGAAAGAAGGTTTAGAGCCTTTAGAATATGACACTGGATTAGGAGGGGCTGCACAGGTAAGGGCAGGAGAATTATTATCTAACTTTTCCCACACAAGACCAGATGGAACTTCATGTTTTAGTGTTTTAAAGGAATATTCAATAAGTTACAGAACTTGTGCAGAAAATATAGCAGCAGGAAGGGCTAATCCTTCAGAGGTAATTGAACAATGGATGAATTCAGAAGGTCATAGAAAAAATATACTAAATCCTTCATATAAAAAAATGGGGATTGGTTATGTAAAATCAAATGAAGGCTATGGACATTACTGGGTTCAATTATTTATAGGATAATATTCTAAATATTTATTTTTAAATTTATATCTATTTTTAAATTTGGAAACTTTTTTTATTTTCTTACGTCAAAATATATAGGTGAAACAAAACATGAAGAAAGAAGGGGTACAGTTGAAAAAATTATTAAAAGTCATTAGCCTGTTGGCAATTATTGCAATGATGATAATACCTGCTTATATGTCTTTAGCCAAAGACAAGCAAGATGGTGAGGAAAGGATAAAAATTAAAAACACTGAAAAAAATCAAGACACTGAAAAAAGCAAAGGAAGTTTAGAAGAAAGGCTTGAAGGTGCAATTTTATTGTACATAAAAAGCCCAAGAGCAATTGTAGACAATGTTGAAAAACCAGTTGATTCAACTAACAATAAGGTGGTTCCTTTTATAAAAAATGACAGGACTTTAGTGCCTGTAAGATTTATTTCAGAAAATATGGGTGCTAAAGTAGGATGGGAAGCATCTACATCTACCGTTACTGTTGAAGGGGAAGGTAAATTTATACAGCTTGTTATAGGAAGCAAAACTATGAAAGTAGGAAGTAAAGAAGTTGAACTTGATGTAGCACCTGAAATATTTGAGGGCAGAACTTACCTACCTTTGAGAAGTTTGGCAGAGACATTGGGAAAAGAAGTCTTTTATGATAGAGGTCTTATTGTAATAAGTGATGAAAAAGATATATTTAATGTGGAAACTGAAAAAGATGTAATTGATGAAATTATTTCAAAGGTAACTAATCTTCCTAGAATAACTTCATATGAGGAGTTGGAGGAGCTTATTAAAAGCAGTAACTCTTATGAAAGTGGATATTATCGTACTGGAGGAGCAATGCCGGAAATGGAATCTGTCATAGTAGAGGATAGTGTTTCATCAGTACAAAATGGGACGGCAGCTAAATCAGAAGCTAGTGATGATTATTCAACTACAAATGTTCAGGTTCAGGGTGTTGATGAAGCTGATGTTGATTATTCAACTACAAATGTTCAGGTTCAGGGTGTTGATGAAGCTGATGTTGTTAAGACTGATGGGGAATTTATATATCAGGTAAACCAAAACAGGATAATTGTTGCTAAAGCGTATCCCTATGATAAGATGAATATTGTAAGTATGCTTAATTTTGAAGAAAAAAACTTTACTCCTATGGAGATTTATGTTGATGGTGATAGATTAGCTGTTATAGGAACATGCTATGAAGACATTCCACAAAATGAGCCTTTAGTTAAAAGGGGAGAAGTAAGTATACTTCCATATTATCCACTTAAAACCACTGTAAAGGCTATTGTATTTGATATTAGTGATAAATCAAATATAAAAAATATTAGAAGCGTTGATGTAGAAGGAAGCTATATATCATCAAGAAAAATAGATTCTACTTTATATCTTATAGCAAATAAGTATGTTGATACCTATTATTTAAAAGAGGATAAAGTGCAGGTACCATCCTATAAAGATACTGCAATAAGTGAAGAATATATTGATGTAGATTGCACCGACATAAGGTATTTTCCAAATTTTGTCCAACCACAGTATTTAACTATTGCTGCTTTTGATCTTGAAAGTAACGAAAGTGCAAATATAGATACTTATCTTGGTGCAGGAGAGAATATATATGCATCTAGTGAAAATCTTTATGTGGCAATGACAAATTATAATTACAATTTTTATGATACACCAGTTTTGCAACAAAGATTAGAAGTTGATACTATAGAAGCTGCAGTAGAGCCTGAATATAAAGATAAAACAACTACCAACATATATAAATTCTCATTAAATGAAGGAATTGTAACTTACCTTAATAGTGGAGAGGTTCCAGGAACTATAATAAATCAGTTTTCCATGGATGAGTACAAAGGATATTTTCGTATAGCTACTACAACCGGCAATGTATGGGATGTAGGAGAAAATGCATCTAAAAATAATATATATATACTTGATGATACAATGAATATGGCAGGGAAAATTGAAGGTATAGCTCCAAATGAGAGAATTTACTCAGTAAGATTTATGGGTGACAGAGGTTATATGGTTACCTTTAGGCAGATAGATCCGTTTTTTGTAATAGATTTAGAAGACCCTTACAAGCCTGAGATACTAGGAGAACTAAAAATTCCAGGTTTTAGTGATTATCTACATCCATATGATGAAAACCATATTATAGGATTTGGTAGGGATACCGTTGAGATACATGGCGGTGCCCGTATAGAAGGAATGAAAATAGCTTTATTTGATGTAACTGATGTAAACAATCCTGTACAAAAGTTTTCTGAAATTATAGGTGATAGTGGGACAGATTCCGAGCTTTTGAGAAACCACAAGGCGTTGCTGTTTTCAAAGGATAAGAATTTATTAGCATTTCCTATATCAGTAGTTGAAAAGAATGAGAAAAATAGATGGCCTGCTTTCCAGGGGGCTTATGTTTACAACATTGACGAAGAAAATGGTTTTGTGCTTAAAGGAAAGATAACCCATATTACACCTGAGGATTATGAAGATACGGAATATTATTATTATCCATATAATAAATATGTTGAGAGAATTTTATTTATAGACGATACTCTCTATACATTATCTAAGGGCATGATTAAGGCAAATGATATTGAGACTATAGAGGAAAAAAGCAAGTTAGTTATACCAGAGTAAATTAAAATAACAGGGCTGTTGCAGGAGGGGTTAGACTTTCTGCACAGCCTATTTTTTTAAGTTGAATTGGTTGTAATTTAGGTTAAACAGAATTTTAGCAACTAAAAAAAGTAAAAGAACCAAGGAATTGTCATTGGAGGAATTACTTAAATTTTAGTAAAAATACATCTATAATCTATTTCTAATGCATTTACAACGTCTTCATCCACTATAATATAGTCCTCCAATATTCCGTTAACTTTAAATACTTTATAATAACCTGCCTTTTCCCTGTCGATTTTAAGGGTTTTTAGTGTGCCGTTTTTGTAAAACTCTGAATTTTTAGACAGACAGCTAATTTTATCGGGTAAAATCAGCCAATACAAATGGGATGTCATCTTGTTTACATCTGTCAAACAAACAGGTTTAAAAAATATGCTTTTTACTTTCATTTCATTTAATACTGTCCAAAACCTGTTTGAAATTAAAGGCAGCGGTTCTTCAATAAAATCAGGGTATATTCCCTTATCTTCGATATAAAACATTACAGGATCCGGCTCAATAAACTGTAAACGATTTGTTTTCACATAATCAATATTTATAACTTTATTTGTGCCTTTAATTCGTATGGCATCGGATATTCTTTTGTCACTTTTTAAAATATAATAGTCCTTCATATAAACTGCCTCCTGTAAACCCTATAAACCATAATACTCCGGCAAACCTAACAGTTTTATTCCCACCAAACCGGCTCTTTCTATCTTTTCTTTAATTTCTTCACTAATAACCCAAAACCTGTTTAATATGTCTTTTATTTTAAATATTTTATAATTGCCCACCTCTCTGTCGTTTATTACAAAGCTTCCTACAATCTTCTTAAGTCCGGAAAATTCCGATACCGTATGTTTGCTTTTTTCCCATACAACACAGTTTAAGGGTCTTACAAGCATAAGATAATACTGGTGTGTTTCATCAGCATCATTATATAAATAAATTGGTTTATAAAAAACATTGTTTACCCCTGCATCATCTAAAATATCCTTAAGCCTTGCGGAAACAAGGGGTAGATTGTATGTATAAATGTCCGGCATTTCTTTGCCTAATTTTTCAAAATATATAAATTCTTCTTGATCATTTATATACTGCCATTCATCAAATAAGTATGCTCTTTTGTCAATGGCTGCAGGAACAGGTCCAAGCCTTATCTCGGAGTTTCTATCCCACGCATTGGATTCTATTGTATAATATTTTTTCATAGCATTATCCCTTCCCCGTATGGTATTTATAATCTTCTTTTGCCAAAAATCTCTCAACTATCTGTTTGCCGTCCGGCGACGGCTCAAAATCCGTTATATCTGACTTTATTTTTTCCTGTAATTCTTTAAGCTTATTATCTATGAGATTCTTAGCTTCTTCCCTTCCTTCCGGAGTTTGACCCAAACACCCTTCTTTTCTGCTCTTTGCCAAAATCTCATATTCTATTTCAGCTAAATCCTGTACCAGTTTTTTTTCGTAACTGGGAATTCCCTTTTCAGGTTCAAAATCATGATTTCCCTTATGATACTGGATTTTACTTTTTTCAATTGCTGCTGCCGCTATATCATATTTACTCTTGTCCGATAAATCCGAAAAAGCCATGCCGTGTTTTTTCTTAAATGCAACGGGATCAACCGAGGGAGCACTTATCAAGTTGTCGGTGGAATTTATATCAATACCGAAATAGTTTCCCAATCTGTTTATTCTGAGGGTAAAAGCATAAGGACCAACGGATATTAGGTGGTGTATTTCTTCTCCTATATCAATTTCTAATTCGTCATTGTCAAATTCCTCCAAAGGCACATTGACGGTAAACCTGTTGGTGCCGTGTTCAGCTTTATAATTCTCAGCATAGTTAGTGCTTCTTTCAGAGGGGGTATTCATTTTTTCCAAATCTTTATCGGTAAATGCTTCTTTTTCACATAAATGTTGCTTCACTCCGTCCGAGCTGCCGAAATTTTCGCCACAAAAGGGACAGAAACTTCCTTCTTCTTTTACCATAATATCTT
>JAAYTS010000143.1 GCA_012517995.1 Clostridium sp. | reverse complement strand
TTTCGTATATTTTATCAGCTTTTGCCATTGTGTTAACCACCATTCTATAAAATGCTTATGGTTAACATAATACAATAAATTGTGTGGTTGTTGTATGGATATTTTTACCTTGCAATACCTTTATCGTAATCTATATAGCAATTAAAAAGTATAAAAACAGTGAAATATCCTCGGAAGATTTGCTATTATTGAAAAATTGCAGATAGTGTAGTACAATTAATCAGTAAAGGTTATATAACTTATGGTATAAAATGTCATACAAGCTTTTAAAATATTTGAAAATTTAAAATTAAATTACAGAATAAAAATTCTTGAAAATACAGTTTAATATTGGATAAGAAACTGTGGAAAACATATATGTATGGAGGAAAAGTTAATGAGTATTGATTTAGGTAAGATGCCAAAGCTAGGTTTTGGACTTATGCGTCTTCCAGAAAAAGACGGAGAAATAGATATTCCACGGGTGTGCAATATGGTGGATATTTATATGGAAAGTGGATTTAACTATTTTGACACCGCTTATGTGTATCATGGAGGAAAATCTGAAGTAATAGCAAGGGAAGCTATTGTAAAACGTTATCCAAGGGATTCATTTTATCTTGCAACAAAACTTCCTGCATGGGAAATTAAAAAAAATGAGGATTGTGACGATATATTTAATGAGCAGCTTAGGCGGGCAGGAGTGGATTATTTTGATTTTTACCTCTTGCACAGTGTAGAGGAAGGAAGTAATTATGACAAATATATAGAGTTTAACTGTTTTGAATGGGGAATGGAAAAAAAGAAAAAAGGTCAGATAAAGCATTTTGGTATTTCATTTCATGGTTCCCCAGCCTTGTTAGAGAAAATTCTCTTAGAGCATCCTGAGGTGGAATTTGTACAAATTCAGTTAAACTATGCCGATTGGAATAATCCCATTGTTCATTCTGGAAAATTGTATGAAATACTAAAGAAAAGAAATATGCCAATAATTGTGATGGAGCCGGTGAAAGGCGGTACCCTTGCAAAAACTACGCCAGAAATTGAAGCTATAATGAAAGAACATCAGCCAAATAAAAGCATTGCCTCTTGGGCATTTCGTTTTGTAGGTTCTTTAGATGGTATAACCACAATATTAAGCGGCATGTCAAACGAAGAACAGTTAAAGGATAATATAGAAACATTTACAAGATTTGAGCCTTTAAATGACAAGGAAAAGAAAATTCTTAATGAAGTGGTAAAATCTATGAAAAAACTTCCCGCCATTCAATGTACCTCTTGCAAATACTGTTGTGACGGTTGTCCTGCTAAAATCAGTATTCCAGATGTAATAAGTGCTCTGAATACATTGCGTATGTATGGTGAAGATGCCAGGCCTCATTTCTTTTATGACAATCTAGTAGAAAACAGCGGCAGAGCCAGTGATTGTATTGCTTGTGGACAGTGTGAAAAGGTATGTCCTCAGCATCTGCCAATTATAGAAATAATGAAGGAAGTCTCTGAAATTTTTGATAAGAAGTAAAAATGGCAAATGGGGACTTATTTTATAAAAATAAATCTGTTTAAAAAATAAACCATAGGGAGGTATTTTAAATGAGCTCAAAAAAAATTTGCAGTATTTTAGCAGCAATTCTGTTAGTTTCAATGTGGGTTAATTTTGTTACACCAGTAGTTGCATCAGAGAATCCTTCAGGAAAAGTAATTGTATTGCAGGTAAATAGTCCTACTGCAGTGGTAAATGGTGAAACTGTAGAATTAGATGTTGCACCATATATTGACCCTGGCAGTGGAAGAACTTTAGTGCCTATTAGATTTATATCAGAATCTTTAGGATACATAGTTTTATGGAATGCGGAAAGTAAAAATGTTTATATTCATAATAAAATTGAATTGGGTACGAGAAGGTCTACCACAAAGGACTCAGTAGAATATCTTTGGTCCTGGGCTATATATAAATTTGTATCCCTTGAAATAGCCAGTGATGTTGCACAGACATGTAATCACTATGCTATAGGTGAATATAACTACATGGAGGAAGAAACTTTAGATCAGCCGCCTGTAATTAAAGACGGCAGGACAATGATTCCTATAAGATTTGTTGCAGAACAGATGGATTTAAATGTTGATTGGGATAATAAAACTAAAAAAATAACAATTTCATCAAAAGGGGACGAATACGTTCCACTGCCTATTGAAACAGGACTTGATAAAATTGCAGTAGCTTATGATTATTCAGATGAAAAAATAGAAGATTATTCTATATATATGAAGTCAGAAGAACCTGAGAATTATTTGCTAAAGATTAGTACAGATGAATTTCGTTACTATATAAATTTAGCTGTAAAATCAGGAGAAAGCTATCAGCCTGTATTAAGTGGAAGGCTTATTGGGTTTGAAGAAGATTTGGCTAGTTTTCATTATCTATATAATGATGAAGAAGGGACTACTAATTACAAATATTACGGAACCCTCCAGATTAAAGACGGGATTATTACTGTAAAATTTACAGACCAAAAAGGAGAAAAGTGTTCAGCTACTTTCAAATAGAAGTTTTTGTAAAATAGTTTTAGATAAATGATTTTATACTGTGGTTATGCTGCATATTGCAGTTATACCGCAGTATATACTGTAGTTTATATTAGATATATAATAGTAAGTATATAATAATGAGAAGGGGATAATTATGATTATTGTTAGAGATGAACTTAAATATGTTATGGTGGGGGTAATTATATTAAGCATGTTATTGCCCTTATGTGTAAATGCGCAGCCACAGACTGATTTTTTTCTTCAGGCTGAGAAGTATGAAGTGGAAGTTGGAAAAGAGTTTAGTGTGTATGTTAAGGGAAAAGATGTGGAGGACATATATGCATTTGAACTTGATGTAATTTTTGATTCAAACAAATTAGAGTTGATAAAGACAGCAGGTACAAATGAAGGTTATTCTAGTTATAATTTATTAGATAAAGACAAAGTTCATTTTGTGTTTACAAAAATAGGTGATACCTCTTCTTTAAAAGGTGATGTGGATCTTTGTAAGTTTACTTTTAAGATGCTTGAAGCTTCTGAAGCAAGTATAGAATTGGAATCAATGAGGATTGTAAGCAGTGAAATTATTGACACAAAAGTTGGAGATTTAGAATCATTGGATACAAAATATTCTTTTGATGATAAAAAAATATCAGTAACAGGAGTTTTAAAGTCGGAAGAAAAAGAACCATCATCTCCAGGAAGCAGTGGAGGTACTAATGTTTCATCTGGTGATAAAGACTCGGATAAAGAGGATAGAGATGAAAATGAAGACAAAGATGATAAAGATGTGGAGAAGGATGGAGATGAAATAGAAGAACAACCTGAAGAGGTGCCGGGGGCAGTAGTGTTTACCGATATTGAAAACCACTGGTCAAAGGAGTTTGCATTAAAGCTTGTTAATTTAGGTATATTAACAGGTTATCCGGACAATACATTAAGGCCGGATCAGAAAATAACAAGGGCAGAAGGTGTGGTCTTGATTGTAAACACTCTAGGGCTGGAACTTTCAGGTGAAGGAGAAATAAGTTTTAATGATAAAGACATAATCCCAATCTGGTGTGCAAATCATGTAAAAGCCGCTTTAGAAAAGGATATATTGAAAGGATATGAGGACAATACACTACGGCCTTTTATCAATTTAACCAGAGCGGAAATGGTTGTCTTGGTAATGAATGCTTTTGGAATTGAAAAGGCAGAGTTTGAGAAATCTCAGTTTGAAGATGGGGATGCAATACCAGGCTGGGCGGCGGAATTTATAGCAGGAGCAGTTAAAGAAGGCATAGTTAAAGGATATCCGGACAATACATTTAAGCCTGACAATGAAGTTACAAGAGGGGAAGTGTTTGCCCTAATTGCAAATTGTATAGATTAAAGTTGGTTTGGAGATAACGAACCGAGGGGGAATTGTTCCCCTGTTTTTTTTGCTTAAAATATTAATGTGAAGATAAATTCTAAATCTCTGATTTGAGGTACAAAATGGAATGCTTATAGTCAACAAAGAAGCATGGAATAATACCTTATTTTTGTTTTTTTACTATAACTTCAATAGACTTAACTATAAACTATATTAAAGAAAAATACTTTGAAAAATAATGTAATTATATAAAACAATCGATAATAATAAAAGGAATATAAAAAATCATGAGGAGGTTTTTTTTTAATGAAAAAACTACAATGTATATTTTTTATCACAATTTTAATTTTCACAACATTAGCAATAACCGTTAATGCACAAGTAGAAACAGAAGGAAATCCATTTGTTGATTTTGATGAAGTATCAAGCTGGGCAAAAGATAATGTTTTACAGGCCTATGACCGTGGTTTAATGAAAGGACAAGCTAATAACGGCCAAATTTATTTTAACCCAAAAGGAAACGTAACATTTGCTGAAGCATTTGCTATAGTAATGAATTTTGTAAATAACCCGGATTTAGATATAAAAGAAAATATGGAAAAATTAGATTATCCATCAGTTAATTTATGGGCAAATATTGAATCATGGGATAATATGGGGCAAGGATGCTATTACAGAATATATTTAATGGAAAAATATGATGATTATTATTTGGTAGATTTTTATACAAGTTCAATACGTACGGCAGTACCTATTTATTATCATGCAATAAGTTACAACGATGATGAATCAGAGCCGGATGATGTACTAAAGTATTGGAATAGAACATCCAGAGAAATAGCGATGAATGGGAATTTTGCTAAAAAGACTAAAGAAGATCAATTAAAATATTGTTTTCAGGAAGATTTTAAGAGAATAAAAAATGAAACAAATAAAGAGTTTAAAACTTTACTTAAAAAAGATATGATGTTTAAAAATTATAGGTTTAGACTTGAGGTAACAGAAACAAAATTACCAATAGATGGAGTAAAAAACGATATACCAAACACTTTTGAAGAAAGACACGAAATTCAAATTAAATATATTAACCCTGAATTTTATCCAAATCTACAAAACAAAAATCATTGGGGATATAATACATATGAAGAATTAATGAAATATATGTATTTAAACGGGCTTATAAATGAAGAAAATATAACTTTGGATACACCGATAAGAAAGGATCAGTTTTCAACTTTAATATACTGGGTATTGGCAGTTTAAGGTGCAAATTCTTTGGCCTTGGAATTCAAAAGCTCAAACTTTGCAGTTGCCCATTTAAGGCTTCTGCGGGAATTCTTCTGTATCAGTGCAATCAACTTGTTTCTGTTCGCTTTAAGAATATGCACAGGTGCAGGATATTTCTCCAATACTGCAAGAGCAGCCTTTGAAAAGATATTAG
>JAAYTS010000294.1 GCA_012517995.1 Clostridium sp. | reverse complement strand
TTTCAGCTCAACGGCCAGTTTTTTAGCATCCTGTGCCTGGGTTTTCATAGCCTCGCGGGTGTCGTGTACCTGCTTCTCTAACTGTGCCTGCGCCCTTTCCTCGTCTGCTAGCTTTTTGTTTAACCCGTCAATCCGTTTGGCCAGGTCTTCTTTGGTTTCCCCTTCAAGCACCCCGGCTTTGATGGCTTTGTCAACTTCGGTCTTGGTGGCCGCTACAACTTCTTTTTGTTTTGCGATTTCAGCGTTTAGCTGCTGGTGCTTCAACCGGAGCATATCAACGTTATCCCCGGCCATTTCAGCCCGGATCATGGCCGTTTCGTGCCGGGATTGCATTAGCCCTAGGGCCGATCTTACGGCATCAACAGTACCGATCCAGGCGGTTTTTGCTTTCTCGGCAGCTTCTTTCATTTTACTGCCGGCCCCGCCTACTTTGCCACCTGCACCGGTGGCCGCTGCACCAAGGCCCTCGAAGGATGGAACGGTGTCGTCAAGGTTTAGTTGCATGTCCTGGGTGGCTTGCTTTACCCTTGCACTTGCTTCGGCAAAACCCTGGCTGATCCGATCCCGCTTTGCTTTCTCTGCACGTTCTTCAATGATCAAGCTTTCTTCTTCCAATGAAGCCCGTATTTTAGCATGTACTGATCTAATCTGGTCACCCAGTACCGGCACCCAGCCATAAAGTTTCTCGTAGGCCGCTGCAATGGCGGCGATGGCATTTAACACGCCAACCTTTAAGCTGCTCCATGCTTGCAAGCCTTTGTTTTTAACAGTATCCCAGTTGTTGTATACTGCTGTACCAGCGGCCACCAGTAGTCCAATACCGGTGATAACTAGCCCGATGGGATTGGTCCGTAACCAAAGGAGGGCTGACCCTAGGGCCTTGGCTCCGCTCGCCATTAGCGGCAATGCTTGCAACAGTTTACCCGTCCCCCAAAGCAGGGGAGGAAAGGCAGCCGCAAGGGCTAAGACAAATACCGTTACCGTCTTTGTACCTTCCCCTAGCTTGGATAAAGCATCTAACAGGGTAGTTAGCACTTTAATTGTGCCGTTTATTGGTGGCAGTAAAACGTCGCCAAACGTCGCCGCAACTATTTTCAGGTGGTTGCCTAAAAGTTGTAGTTGACTGGCAGTAGTTTTAAACCGTTCCTCTGCTTCTGCATTTAGGGCATTGTTTTCTTCCCACGCCTTGGAGCCTGTTTCTAGCGATTCTCGGAAAAGATCACCTGCACCAGCGGCCCGGAGCAGGGCATCTCGGACCCTTATCTCGCCTAAATTTAGCTCATCCAAAACCGGTACGACGTTCTCCCCGGCTGCTTGTGCAAGGCCCAAACCTTCAACAAAAGCTAGCAAGGCACCGGCAGCATCTGTTTTCCATTGTTCAGCAAATTCTTGGACTGTCATACCGGCGATAGCCGCAAAGGTCTGCAGGTTCTCGCCAGTGCTCATAACCTCGTTGTTAATTTCAAGCATCACACGGCTAAACGCTGTCCCACCGGCTTCAGCGGCGATCCCGACAGATGAAAGCGCCCCACCAAAGGCAAGTATTTGGGCTTCGGTCATACCTACCATGTGCCCGGCTCCGGCCAGCCTTAGCCCCATTTCCACAATTTCAGCTTCCGTGGTAGCCAAACTGTTACCCAGGGCAACAACGGTTGACCCTAGCCGGTCAAAACTTTCCTGCGGCATTTGTGTAATGTTGGCCAGCCGTGCCAGCGACATGGCCGCCTGTTCACTACTTAGGTTTGTAGTCACACCTAACTTAGCCATGGTTTCGGAGAATCCTAGAATGTTTTCCTTTTCGATACCTAATTGTCCAGCGGCTTCACCAACTGCCATCAGTTCCGTTGTAGCGATCGGAATCTCCTTGGACATGTCAATGAAACCCTGCCGTAGCTGTGCAAATTCTTCCTCTGTGGCATCTACCGTTTTTCTCACACCGGCAAAGGCGCTTTCTATGTCTATCGCACCTTTAGCCGCCCTGACACCCAGGGCCATGAGTGGTGCGGTTACCCGCATAGTTAAACTCTTGCCTACATCGGACATCTTCTGTCCTGCGTCCTGCAGCTTTGTTGATAGCTGGTGCCATTTACTGCTTTGCTTTTCTAGCTCGGCAGTTATCTTTTTGAGCTCGGCCTCGGTGCCGGCCATCTGCGCTTTTGCATTGTTTAGCCTGATTTCAAGGTTTTGGGTTGCTTTAGCATCAGCGCCCTTGGTTTCTACCGATTTTTTGTATGCTGCTTCCAGCGCTTGCACTCGCTGGCGCTGAATGTCTAGCTGTTTAGTTAGGCTATCTGAACGCAGTTTTAAACCTTCTGTGCCTTTACCAAAATCACCAAGACCGGCGGTGGCAGCCTTGAATTCTGATTGTACAACTTTCAACTGCCGGTTAAGGGCAGTGATCCCTTGCTGGAAACCAGTCTGATCCATGGATACTTTTGCAACTAAATTACCAACTTCGGCCATAAATGCCACCACCTTTATGGTATAATTTAAAACAAAAAGGAGGATATGCCATGCCAGACATAACCCCCGAAGAAAAAGCCGTAAAGAATAAAAACAGGCTAGGAATAGGCTGCTTGACTGTATTCATGTTATTTTTAATTGCAGTGGTATGGGCGGTTACCAGTGATGATTACAAAAAACCGGACGGAGTAGAAGCCTTTGTCGCATCACAAAATTTTGTCACAGAAAGACTTAAAGCCCCATCCACCGCCAAATTCCCTACATACGACAAAAGCATGGTGGCAACCAATGACAATAAACGCTTCAAGGTAACGTCTTATGTAGACGCCCAAAATAGTTTTGGAGCGTCGGTTAGGACCAAGTATGTTTGCGTAATAACGCATGTAAACGGTAACCAGTGGCAGTTAGATCATATCCAGCTACTTGATTAAAGCACCTGGTCAATAAAGCCCAGTTTGGGCTTTTCTTTTTTCTTTCCACCGTTTAATTCCCCGTGGACGTCCATCAGTGCCCACAGTTTTCGGGGGGTACACCGCCAAAACTCCCGTTCCGACATCCGCAAAACAACCGTCCCGCAATAATACAAAAAATCCCAGTCCCAGCCATTATTTAGGCCGGGGTCTGGGGGTTTTTTGGGTCACCGGTAGGCAGGGCTTTGTTGATGGCTTCGGTTAGTTTGTCCGTTATTTCGTTCAATTTATCAACCGTGACCAGGGCGCCAACCCGTTTTTCCGTCAAATTTTCGTCCTCATGGAGTAGCCCGGCCCATAGTATTGTTCTAATTGCTTTTATCCGGCCACCCTCTAGGCTTTTAAACGCATCGTCAATGCTGCCATATTTTTCTTCTAGCTCAATAAAAGCGTTCAGGTCAAACTTTAAGTTCCGTTCCCGATCAAGTTGTATCGGAATTGATTTATCTTTAACGTTATTAGCCATTATCACTACCTCCAATTAAAATAGTAAGAGAGGGCTACAAGCACCCTCTCTCTACATTTCATCAGACCTCAGGCGGTTCATACACCGAATCGAACCATTCGCTGACGTCAATCTCAGGTTCATCCGGATCCAGATCGTCTTCATCGACAACTGCCTGCCAGGCACCGTCGTATATCCGCTTCACGAATGTGCCTGTAATCGTCGGGATCTGAAACTCAGGGGTGTCCTCTTTTGTCCTGTACTCCTGTTCGGGCAGATTAAACTTGCCCTTGTAAAGCCAGACATAGCGGTATTTGCCGTTACTCTTGACGCTCCTGAACCCTATCGCCACGTAAGGGGCAACATCATCGGCGCTCCGGTACATTACGCCGCTCGTAACAGTATGCCCCAGCAAATCGGCCTGGACGTCCAAGGACAAGTCCTTGACATTCAGCTCAACAGTAATCTCATCCAGGGAACTCGCCACCTCGTCAGGGCCGTCGTCAGCATACAGTGTCGCTGTATTTGATGACGGGCTGATTCTTGCGCTGATTGCTCCGGCAATTTTTTTAGGCTTGTCGGTGCCGCCTGTCCCGTAATCATACTCGACACCCGTTTTTTCATCGTCGGTTTTCAGTTTTATATAGTGTAAGTCCCTTAGACCTACTTGTACTCCTGCCACGTTACTCGCCTCCTTAATCCATAATCCTGTTAAACAACTGTGTTAAACCATGTGCTGGCCTGAGTGAAACCGGTTGCGTCCTCGTCGCCAATGGACTGCCACTTGTTGTCTTTAATCCGCTTGACAAATGTCCCAACAAAGGTGGGAACCTGGAATTCCGGCGTGTCTTCTTTGGTTCTGTACTCTTGTTCCTGTAGCTGAAATTTGCCTTTGTAAAGCCAGATATAGCGGTATTTTCCATTAGATTTCAGACTTTTGAAGCCAATCGCCACGTATGGGGCGGTATCATTGGCCTTCTTCACCATGACTTTGTCAGCGCCAATCGTATGCCCCAAAAGCGCGGCCTGGACGCTGAGGGGAATATCTTTTGCCTGTAACTCGACGGTGATTTCACCAAGTGAACTGATCACTTCGTCCGGGCCGTCATCGGCGTAGAGCGTTGCCGTATTTACGGCAGGGCTTATCCTGGCGCTAATTGCCCCGGCAATTTTTACCGGGGAATCATATGTGACTGCTGCGCTGGTATCTGCCGTCAGCAGCGCGTAGTGCAGGTCTTTTAAGCCAACCTGTACTGCCATCAACCATCAACCTCCTTTGTAATTCCGTATCTTAAAGCGCGGTGAAAAACTTGCGTATCGTCCTCATAAAAATCGGCCCCTCCTGCTCTGGAGAAGCCGATTGATTTCATTACCCTATCCACTTCGACCGCAACGGGGTCGGGGTTTTCTTTTGACCAGATGTCCATCTGGTAGACCATCCGAGAGGAATATGCCGCATCGTCGGCATAGTTGGCGTCAAAGTTTGTGATTTCAAAAAAGGTTATCCTGGGGTATTCGTTGGCTTTAGGTGCTTTGACAGCGTAGACGCGAGAACCGCCAAGTTTTTCTGTAAGAGTTGTATCGCTTGTCAGCGCAGTTTTGATGGCGCTTTTCATGGTGATCATCGTTTCTTTGCCAACTCCTCCCGCAGCACATTACCCATCGCGTCAAATATCTCTTTTTGCTTTTCCTCTAAAGCAGGCCCTATGAACGGACGGGCAGCCATCTTAGAAGTCCCAAATTCGAGGAACACCCCATAAAACGCCGACCTGTTTGGCCCTACTTCGATGTATTTAACGCCTTCCTTCGACCTTTTCACGTTGCTTTTCTCAATGCTTTTTAATAGTCGACCCGTCCGGCGCGGTGCTCTTTTGCTGATTGCCGCCCGCAGGATTTCTGCGCCTTCACGCAGGGCCTTGTTCTCGGCACGGGCGGCTATCCTCTCGCTTAATGCGTTCAGCTCTTTTAGCAGGTCATCCAGGCCAGTCAATTCGACCTTAGCCACTTGACACCGCCTCCACCATGATTTGCAGCCACCTGCGCCGTCCCTCCAGGTCAATAACGGCTTTGATTTCGTAATCCTCGCCGTCCCAGCGCAGCCGCATGGCCGGGGTTATATCCTTTCGGTAACGCATTGTAAAGCGTACCTGGTGCTGTGCCTGGACTGCCGCGGCCTGGTAATACTCCCGGCCTGAGATAGGTTCAACTTTCGCCCAGGCAGAATAAAGCGGCTCCCAGGTTTCTGTCGGGTAGCCGTCAGTATCGGCACTGGTTTGTTTTTGCATGAGAGAAATGCGGTGGCGTAGTTCACCGGGGTTCATCGACCTCACCCCCGCCCTATTTCTTGGACCAGGACAACGGTTACATCCTCGTCAGTGGGCGCGTCTCCAGCAGTTAATGTGATTCTCCCACCCAAGAACCGCGGGAAGTAATCAAACGGGCCGAATATCACCTGTTGCTCTACAGCGACCGTTAATTCAAGCTCTTGCCCTTCGGCGTCATACTGGGGGAAGTATACGTCGGTTGAGCCGCCGGAAAATTGAACAGTGTCAATGTCCGTAGTAAAGGGTGTAGAATCAACCCCGGATGCCACGGCGGTAAAACCGGGGATGCCGGTATCTTCCACACCATCCTCCCCAGTAATAGCGGCGGCGATAAGCGCGGCGGTATTTTTTGCATCGTCAGGGATAAATGTATCATTGTCTGCTTTCATCGCTAAAGTGACCATAATAACGTCATCTTCAAGCACAACATCAAGGTCTGTCGCCTCGTCAACGCTGGGGACGACCACTTTAATGCCGTATTTGTCGCCATCAGGGCCTGGCTCGTCGCACGTAACGGTGACAACGCCATCGCCCTCACTGATCTGCGCAGATGCGTTGGTGTCGTCTATTCTGACTTTTTGTTCAAGGGTGACGGTCAACGATTCCTCTGCCTGATCTGCGTTGTCAATCGCTATCAGGACAGGTCCGCGTGCTGGCGGCACATCTACGGTTGCAGAATCTATTTTTCCATCCCAGGTGATTTTCTGCAAAACAAGGGTTCTTTGGCTTAATTGTGCCCAACTTTTGGGCAATGTCATGTGTTCTCACCACCAGTCAGGGCTTTTTCGGCGTTCTCTTTGCCCTGTATGCGCGTCCCGTCCGGAAGTACATACCAGCCGCCGCCAACATGCCGGGGGTGTGCCTCGGGCTTTGCTTCGCCTTGCCTTACTTCGGCTGCTGCTTCGGGCGTTGTTTCCTCCGCTATCTGCCCGCCCAGCGCCCTTTTGCTCTGCAGATACTCTGCACGTTTTGTGTCCTCGGTTTCGTAAATATCGCCTATTCTGTAGCGAATTTTGGTGTATTTATCGCGAAAATTCTTGATTACCGGGTATTTCACGCAGATTCGTCACCTCCGCTGTAGTCTTTTAGCTGTAGGATTATCGCTGTCATGGCGCGGTCGAGCTTACTTTTCTCGTCGCCGTCGTAAATCATGCCCACATACAAAGAAACGGCAAGCTCGTACAATGACAGCTTGCCGTTACCCTCTTCTTCAACATTCGGTTCACGCACTCCCGCATTCAGCAAGTATTGTTTTGCTGCGGAAACAAGAGAAGCGAGGAGCACATCGTCCCCGCTTCCGTCAATCCTTAAATGCAACTTCACTTTATCCAACAAAGTCATTCCGGGCATTATTCGTGCCTCCTGACCGCAAATTTCGCTTCTAAAGACTTCTACAGCTCCGCATCGACAACTTTGGCAATCCGGAAAGCAGAGGCAAGTTTCTTGCGCTGGTCAATCCATGCGGTCAGCACCCAGATGTATTCGCCTTTGTCCACGTCTTTGTCAGAGTCGTAGACGACCGACGGGTCGTA
>JAAYTS010000324.1 GCA_012517995.1 Clostridium sp. | reverse complement strand
CAGGAGTAACAGAGAAGCTATGCACATCGTCAGCAATCTTCGTAGCTTCCTTACCGTCATAAACCTTCAAAGTTCCGTAGTCCTTCTCGCCGTTCCAATCTGTGAAATAGAATATCTTGTCAAGATCAGAATAAACATCCAACATGTACAAATATACATCATAATCAATAACTTCAGCTTTCCCAACAACACCATTATTGATGGAAATGCGATAGAGCTCTCCATAATTCTTCGCTTCCGGAATGTCGTCGATGTAATAAACAACAGTACCGGAGGAATTGATTCTAAAGTTAATTGCTTCCTTTTCTTGTTCAACAACAGTCGCAGTTCCCTTGACAGCAATGTATCTCTCGGAAGAAGAGAACAATGCAGCTTCGACCATGTTTTCGATGTCGTAAATGCTTTCAACTTCGGAGAGTTTTACTTTTTCAAGACTCGACTGATTATAGGCCTCGTAGGAGATAACAGGAGCTTCGGAAGCAGAAGGATATGCATAATTGTAGTAGTAACCACCAACAAATGCATCAGTAATCACGACTTCTTCAGTGCCGTTATAGAAGCAAAGAGAATAATTGGACTGTTCCAGAACTTCTTCTTCAAGGTCTTCTCTCAATTCATCACGAGACTGCTTTGCATACCATGCTTCACGAGCTGCATAGTATTCGGTTTCCATGCGGTCGCACTCAGCTTCCCAAGCCTCGTAAGCATCTTCATAGGCTTCGTAAGCAGCATCATATTCCGCATCGGTATCATAATCCCACCAATAAGGTCGGCTCGGAGAGTTGGGATAATCGGGATAGCTCGGTTCGGCAATAGAAGCATCGGCATCCTTCATATCATCGGTTACATAATCCATAAGGGAAATTTCGCCTGCTTCGCTGGTCAAGTAGTAAATCTCGCCAGTTTCATAAATCTTAATTACTCTATATACATCAGATGCGATTTTCACACGGTCTTCGCCTTCAACCTGCTTATATAAAGAACCTTCTTTGATGTAGTAAACAGTTTTGAAATCATCGGTCAAGTATTCAAGAGAAGTAACTTCGCTTGCAATCTTTTCCTTGTCTTTACCTTCGTATTTCAGATAAAGACTACCTTCGGAATTGATATAGCAAATTTTGGTTCCGTCATCAGAAACTTCAAAACCTTCAACCTCGCTTGCAACCTTATCTTTGGAATCTTCTGCAAGTTTATACTGATACAGATTACCTTCCTCGCCTTTGAGATAGGTAACAATAGTTGCAGAAGTGTTTACAGTATAAGATTGAATATCCGAGTGAATCTTTACCGCTTCGGCTTCGGGATTGCCAAGCTCTCTGTAATAGAGATTGACCCAATCGTCATCATCAGCCATTTTATCGGGGAAGAAGATATATTTACCATCTTCGCTCGTGCAAATATAAGAGCCTAATGTGTCGGCTGCATATGCGAAGTCTTCATTATCCACATCTTCGCTGTCAACGAGTCTGGAAGTCAGTTGCCATGCTTCGCTGTCTTTCTTCATGTCGGAGAAGAAGATTTCGCTATCTTTTAGATAGAGTGTAAAATCGTTTTTGGCTTTGCCGCCACCGGAGAACAGCGAGATTACGAGAATCAAAACTGCTACAACAGCGACACCAATTCCACCAAACATAATTGCTTTCTTGGGGAGCTTCTTTTTCTCGGTAGGAACTGCTGCAGGCTGTTCCTCGGTGGGAGTTTCAGTAATAGAAGCTCCGCAACTCTGGCAGAAAGCAAACTCGGTACTCGTCTGCTTACCGCAATTAGGGCAAAAGATTGTTTCAAAAATTTGGGCACCGCAACCATCACAGAACTTAGTACCGTCACTTAATTCTTTGTTGCACTTAGGGCACGTTATCATTGTGTCATCCTCCTTGGTTTAATAAATTGTTTTTTCAATTACTTTGTTTACCGCTGCTTCGTAATTTCCATCAACCATAAATTGCTGAATCTCATTGAACAGCTCATCCATTGCAGTATCGGTATAAACATCAATTGCTTCGCCGCAAGTGGATAAATAATATTCACGGTCAGCAAGGTTGATTAAGAATAAATAGCCATCGGCAATCAGTTCGGTATCTCCCTCGTTTGAGTTCAATACATAGTCGAAATAATCATCAGCGAACTCTTGTGATGTCATATCAAACATATCATTCGTCACAACAATCATAATAGAGTAGCCCGATAATTCAGACATTGTTTTAGCGTTAGCTAAGATGTTAGCAATCGTCGATTCTTCCCAAATATGGGCTTTGTCATCAATGACAACAAGAGAGTTGCCGACATACTTGGCATAATGAGGATCGCTCTCTGTTGGCTGTTGAGTTTCTTCCGGTGAGGTTGATTCAGATGATGAATCTGTAGGTTCCGTTGAAGGAGTTGTATTTTCTTCTTCATCAACCGGAGAGGTGGTTTCGGAACTATTTTCCTTTTCATCTTCTTTGTCATCTGAAGTTTCGGCAGTTTCCGTTGTTTCGGCTTGTCCTTCCGAGAAGTTCGTCCACTTGAAGCTGCTGTTTGGGAACAGCGATTCAATAGAAACAACACCTCTGGCTGTTAGAAAACCCAAAACGCTACCACCTATAAAGGCGAGTAGAATAAAAACAAGCAAAACTTTCACGGCTGTATATTTCTTCTTGGGCTTATCTTTAGTCTTCTTTGCGGTTTCTTCAACAACTTCGGTCGGAGCATTGTCAGAACTCTCAGTGACTTCTTTTTCTATCGCATCAGATGGAGGGGATGGTGCTGCTTCTTCCAACGGCTTCGGCGGAACTTGCTTACCACAAAAACCGCAAAATGCAGCATCATCTTTAATTTCTTTACCACAGTACGGACAATTCAATTATCATCACCCCTTTCCTTATGCCGTAGGCTTAGTATTTGAAATCGTGTTAATCGGACGGATTCTTCCGTTTCCTGCGATTTCAAATACAGTCCAGTAAGTACCAACTTGGTCGGTGGGCACATTGTATTCAGCAACTTGAACACTTCCGACAAACACTCGTACCACGGCTCCAGAGAAACTCAATGCAGTAGAATTGGACGAGCTTCTATTCGAGTAGTTGTGAACGGCATAAGTGTATGTTCCATAAATGTTCTCTAAAATCGTAATTGTTTCGGGACCGTAGCTGGACGTATCATCAACATCCAGATTTGCCATTTCTACGCCATCATACCGATATACCTTGTCCCAATAACAAACATTGAATGTATTATCCGAAGGAGTTCGACCAATCAAATGAGAGTCAAGGTCGGAAGGAGAAGAACCCCAGGTTAGGACAATTCTGATTTCATCCTCGTTAAGAGTAGGCGTAATTGTGAAATCAAAGTCACTTCTCTCTGCTTCAGACAGAACGATGATATTGGTATGACCTGTTACATATCCGTGGCGAGATGCCTCAACTGTGTAGTATCCAACCGGAACGTTTTCGATGGTGTATCGTCCGGACGAATTTGTTCTTGTCTGGAAGTCAAGATATTCACCACTTGTGTTGTTCCAATTAGAACGCAGTTTGATGGTCACATCACTTAATCCCTTGCCGTCAAGAGCATTAGATACAATACCGCCTGCACTTCCCATTCCGGACTGATTATTATCCATAAGCAGGATGTGTTCGGTATATTTAATCTCATCATCCCCGACGGTTTGGTTAGAGGTAAGGGTTCTGTATCCATCGGCACTAATTACCAACGTGTAGTTGCCCTTTGAAACATTAAAGCTAAATTTACCACTCTCGTCTGTCTTAATTGTACTCAGCGGTGTAGTTAGGTTTGTTCCGGAATAAAGCTTAACAGTTGCGTCTTCCAACTCTTGCGTGGAAGCATCCGTGCCGTAAGCGGATACTTTGCCTTCAATAACACTACCGGAAATCAACACTCTGAAAGTAGTGCTGTAAGTCTTACCATCAGTATGTAAATAAGTTGCTGTGATGTATGTTCCACTTGAAGAAGAACCATCGGGCAACGTAATTTTACCGTCAGTTGCTTTTAGCTTTGTGCCATCATTGGTGACGAACTTAATATCATCAAGAGACAATTTTTCGGTATCGGTGTTCCCACCCTTTACATCGAAATATTCAAAAAGAATATCGGGGACAGAGACAACCTTATCAACTGCTCGGACAGTATTTGCATTTACAGTCAACCCCATAGCTATCTTTTTGTTTCCAAATGTAAGCTCGTCAATCGGGAATTTCTTTTCAACGAGTTCATAGGAAAACTCGAATTTTTTGACGAGAACATTTAGGGTGGCATTTATGTTTGCACTAAAGTAAACGCCGGGTTCAAAGTAACTGTATAAGAAGTTGTTTCCATCAATCTCATCCAGTTCGGAAATTGGGAAAGTAACATATAGGTCTGCATACAAACCAACTTGTGGGTCAAGATTGATATTTGCTACTTTGTCATTTATCAGAGTTGCTTTAATAACGAGTTTAATACCTGTTTTTGCTTTTGCTTTACCGCTCAATGACAAAGTTACATCCCTGCTACTGCGGTATGTATTTGAGTACGCTTCAAAATCGCCACGAATAAAACAGATACCAACCGTATAGACGGTTTCATTGGATTGCCCAATCGTTACATCGGCGGCGATGTCTAATTTAGCAAACAGTTTAATTTCTGTGCTGAAATACAAGCCAGGCACGGAAGGAATAGGAAGTTTCCAATCAAAGAGCTTTATCTCACCACCTGTTACATCTGCTGTGAGATTATTAAGTTTCTCTGTGATTTTCTTGACATTCTTGTGGTAGTCGATAAGATTTGCAAACTTGTTTTTCTCAGAGAACAAGCCCTCCAAATCGCTGTCCTTTTTCCATTCGTCTGTGTAGAGAGAAATATCAACTTTCCAAGAGAAATCCGTTGCGACGGAGGCAGACATATCCCAATTTGTTATTCCTTGAATGTTGCACTTAGTAGATAGCCCAACTTCTGCCGAAAGGGTAATGCTGACTTGCTGGTTTCGCAATTCACCGATACCAAACAAACCATTTTCGCCGGGTTCAAGTGTGATAGTAATTTCAATCTCTATGGAATTGTTATCGCCATCTGGAGTAATTTTTACATCAAATTTGCCATCTCTCGGTGCTTCTGCTGCATAAGCAGTCAACATTAAGGAATTAAAGAAACTGCTCTGTTTTACGTTTTCTATAATTTCTATTTCAAGGTCGGGATTGGACACTATATCGTCAACATCCCAGACATATTCGCCATATACCTCAAGGTCGGAATAGATTTCGTCAATCGCTGGCTCGGTAACAGTAGCAGTTCCGTCGTCGTTTATTTCTGTAACTTTATATACGACGTACTCGTTGTTTTTGTCTTGACCAAAAATAATATCTCCAGCGTTTACGCTGAGATCTTCAATGTTCAATGTGTTGTCAATTACTTCGTCGATTGCCGCATCAACTTCAACCACAGCATCAGTGAACTCGTACTTTTCAACAGCGTCCTTATCAATGCTGAATACCAAAGTTCTTGCGTCCTTCAAATCTTCAGATTCAAACGATACGCCATCTGGCAAGGAAAGTGTGTACTTAACACCTTCTTCATATCCACTTGAGGGTGGAAGAATATCATAGCAACCTTTT